>JAGYMW010000050.1 GCA_018400435.1 Bacillota bacterium
CACGCATGGGGGAAGTGATCGTTGACGGCTCCGTCGGCGGCAACCTGTCAGCTGACCTGGGCACAGCCCGGATTGATGGGGCAGTGGGAGGCAGCGTTGGCTCCGGCCTCGGTGAAATCAGCATAACGGGAACGGTGGCTGGCGATGTGAACAGCGAAGGCGGCAGTGTATATATCAACGGCCTTGTTGAGGGCGATGTTACAGTCGAGCAGGGCCTGGTAGAACTTGGCCCGGAGGCTGTAGTGACCGGCAGGGTATCTGTTGGCCGGGGAGCGGTAAATAAGTCCGGAAGTGCCTCGGTCGGCTCTATCGAAATCGAAGAAGAAATAAGCGCCGGTGAGATAACAGGCGAGGATGAATCTGCATGGGGTTCCTCCGAAACCGGTTATCGATTCGATGGAGTAGATGAGAATCTGTTCAACAGGGTAACCGGGGAAATAATGCATTCCCTTGATCGGGTTACCGAAAACACCAGATTTTTACCCCGTTTATTCGAAGTACGGAGATGGCCGCACCTGCCTTATACTCAATTCAGCTATTCCGGCAGTGTGGCCGTAGGAGTTATCAGGATGCTGATCATGTTTGCCCTGGCCGCCCTGATCTATGCTCTTTTCCCGAAGCCGGTAAAGAGGGTAAGTGATGCCCTCCTCCTGAAACCGGGACCGGTGATTGGCTGGGGAATCCTGGCTGCTGTCCTGGCTCTTCCCCTGATGATTTTGCTGGTCATAACGATTATCGGCATCCCACTGGTAATAGTTGAAATCGTTGTTCTGGCTGCCGCTGCCGTTCTTGGGTACACCGGAATTGTTAATCTGGTTGGTGATCGCATTATCACTGCCGCTTCAGGAGGAAAAGTTAACCCGCTTGTTTCCATCGCTATCGGGGTGCTTATATTCGGTTTGCTCGGTATGATTCCCATTTTGGGCGGGTTACTGACCATGGTTCTCTCTGTCATTGCTCTCGGGATGGCCCTGGTCAGCCGTTTCGGGACTTACGACCAGGTGATCCGGGAAAGCACAGAGCAGGGTGAACAAACTTCCGGGCCTGAAATGGAGGACGGTCCGGGAATGGAAACCAGCAAAGAAGAAAACGCCCGGCCGGAAATGAAACCTGATAACGAAGAGAAATCTAGGCCGGAAGACGGAATGGACGAATCTTAAAAATCAGGTAGATTGGACAGGAGGTGATGGCGCATGTTTTCCCGCGCAATCACCTCTTTATGTATAACCGGTTCAGAAGTCAGTCTGGCCAGAGCTGGTGGTACAGCTATCCCCGTTTCCCGGGCCAGCATTTCCAGCAAATCAAGTTCCCCAATACCACGGATGTGATCACTGCCGAAGAGCGCCCGGGCGACGCTGCCGGCAAATTTGAAGGGGCTGGCAGTAGAAAGAATTATAGCTGGCCTGTTCCGGTCGCTGCAGCGGCGGTATTTTTGGAGGACAGCCATGCCCACGGCGGTATGCGTATCAATCAAATAGTGATAGTGGTCATAAATGTAGGCAATCATCTGGCTTGTTTCATCATCGTCGGCGCAGTCTGACCAGAACAGCTTTTCGATCTTTTCTTTTTCTCCGGGGCCGACGTAATACTCGCTTTTGCTTTTCAGATTTGCCATCCAGCGGCGAATCAGGATGCTGTCGTGGCCGGTCAGTTCAAATAACAGTCGTTCAAGGTTGCTGGAAACGAGAATATCCATGGAAGGGGAGAGCGTCCGGTGCAGCTTTCTGTTGCTGTTGTAGCGCCCGCTGTTGATAAAATCGGAAAGCACATTATTTATATTGGTGGCACAGATCAGGCGGTTGACAGGCAGCCCGAGGCGCCTGGCGTAATAGCCGGCCAGGATGTTGCCGAAGTTGCCGGTGGGGACGACAAAATCCACTTTTTCTCCCGGCTGCAGGGCTTTTTGTTCTATGAGTTTTAAATAAGCGGCAAAGTAATAAACGACCTGGGGAATCAGGCGGCCCCAGTTGATGGAATTGGCCGATGAAAGACGGTAGCCGGCGGCGGCCAGCTTTTCGGCCAGTTCCCGATCGCTGAAAATATCTTTAACACCGCTCTGGGCATGATCAAAATTGCCTTTCACTGCTGCTACAGAAACGTTGCTGCCCCGCTGGGTGGTCATCTGCAGTTTTTGAATCTCGCTGACTCCTTTTTCGGGATAGTAAACAACAATTTTTATACCAGGAATGTCATGGAATCCTTCCAGGGCTGATTTCCCTGTATCGCCGGAAGTGGCGGTAAGGACGATGATTCCCCTGTCATTTTCATGTTTTATCTGGGTTGTGCGCATCAAAAGGGGCAGAATCTGGAGGGCAATATCTTTGAAGGCGCAGGTTGGCCCATGCCACAGCTCAAGAGTATAAAGATCGCCGGAGAGTTTTTTTAAAGGCGTGATGTCCGGGTGATCGAAGTTTCTTTCGCTGTAGGCGGTATTTACCGCCTCTTCAATTTCTCTTTTGTCGAAATCGTTCAGAAAAGGCTTCAGGATTTCCAGCGCCAGAGACTGATAGCTACCGCCCTGCATATTTTCAGGCGAAAAAGAGGGCAGCGTTTCAGAAGGAACGTAGAGGCCTCCGTCCGGCGCCAACCCATCCAGTATGACGGTAGAAGCTGTTGCAAATCCTGAATTTCCCCTGGTGCTGTAGTAGTGCATTGTTCCCATCCCTTCTGTTTCCCATAGATCATTTTGTTTGATTCATTTTCGCCCTGTTGTGGTCAAAACCCTTTCAAGGGTGGAAACACCCTTGACAAAAATCGGCCAAAGGGTTATTTTCAGGACACAGTTTATCGTTCATCCCTCTGTTCATCCGCCAATAATGCAAAAGGAGCGTGCTCACATTATGAAATATTTGGTAATTCTTGGTGACGGAATGGCTGATTACCCCTTTGAACAGTTTAATCAGCAGACCGCGCTGCAGTATGCCCGGACACCTAACTTTGACTCGCTGGCTGTAGAAGGCGAGCTTGGCCTGGCCGGAACTGTCCCGGATGGCTTGCCCCCCGGCAGTGATACAGCCAATCTCTCGATCTTGGGATATGATCCTCTCAAGTATTATACCGGACGGTCTCCCTTCGAGGCGGCCAGCATGGGAATAGAGCTCAGGCCGGAGGACGTTTCTTTTCGCTGCAACCTGGTAACCCTCTCAGACGAAACTAAATATGCCGATAAAACAATGGTTGATTACTGCGCCGGTGAGATTTCAACTGTTGAAGCGGAAGAACTGATCGCTGCCATCAGTCGGGAACTTGGCTCAGCGGAAATCAGTTTTCACACCGGTTTTCAGTTCCGTAATTTAATGGTCTGGCAGGGAGCGCCCGACAACTGGCAGCTTACCCCTCCCCATGATATCAGCGGGCAGAAGATTGTTTCCCATCTGCCGGCCGGTTCTGAAAGCTCAAAAATACTTGAGCTTATGGAGCGGAGCTCACAACTTCTTTCGGAGCATCCCGTTAATAAAAAACGTCTTGAAAAAGGGCTTCACCCGGCCAATTCCATCTGGATATGGGGTAACGGCCGTAAACCTCAACTACCCCTGTTCCACGACAAATACGGGTTGAACGGTGCCGTTATATCAGCGGTGGACCTGATCAAGGGGATCGGCCTTTTTGCCGGCATGGAACCCATCCTGGTAGAAGGAGCAACGGGGTACATCGATACTAATTTGACCGGGAAGGTAAATGCGGTTCTCAAAGCCTTCAGAAATGGAAAAGATTTTGTTTATCTGCATATCGAAGCGCCGGATGAGTGTTCTCATCGTTTTGAAGCGGAGAACAAGATTAAAGCAATTGAAATGATCGACAAGCAAGTGGCCGGATTTCTTCGACAGGAGCTTGCAAAAAGCGACTGGGATTTTTCGATTTTGTTGGCGACCGATCATGCCACGCCTCTTTCTCTGGGTACTCATACCAGGGAGCCGGTCCCCTTTGCCATTTTTCGCAGCAGCGAAAGCAGGAGAAGCCCGGGACGTAAATTTGATGAAAAATCGGCTGCTGAAACAGGTTTATTATTTGCTGAAGGCTGGCGGATCATGGATTATTTCATCACCGGAAAATAAAACAAACCTGAGCACAGTAACAATAGTAATTTGGACAGGACAAATGGAGGTAATGTAAAAAAGATGGCCGACAATCTAACGTACAAAATATTGAAAGACCACCTTGTGGAAGGAGAATTGGTCAGGGGAACCGAGCTTGGTATCCGCATGGACCAGACTCTCACCCAGGATGCCACGGGAACAATGGCTTACCTGCAGCTGGAAGCCCTGGGTATTGATAAAGTTAAAACCGAAAAATCGGTCAGTTATGTTGATCACAATACCCTGCAGAACGGTTTTGAGAATGCCGATGATCACCTTTTTCTGCAGTCGGCTGCTGCTCGATTTGGAATCTGGTTTTCCCGGCCCGGCAACGGTATCTGCCACCAGGTTCACCTGGAAAGATTTGGTGAACCGGGAAAGACCTTGCTCGGTTCCGACAGCCATACACCGACTGCGGGAGGGCTGGGCATGCTCGGAATAGGAGCAGGAGGTCTGGACGTTGCCGTGGCCATGGCCGGCGGGCCTTTCTATCTCACTGTCCCCTTTGTTTTAAAGGTTAACCTTGTTGGCGAACTCCAACCATGGGTTGGAGCAAAGGACATAATACTGGAGCTGCTGCGCCGCCTGACGGTCAAAGGCGGTGTTGGCAAAGTTATTGAGTACAGCGGACCCGGGTTAGCTACTCTTTCCGTGCCGGAGAGGGCTACGATCACCAACATGGGTGCCGAACTGGGCGCCACTTCATCAATCTTCCCCAGCGACGAAATGACCCGCTTATTCCTTAAAAACCAGGGCAGGGAGGAAGTATGGCGCAGATTTGAAGCTGACGAAGGAGCCATCTATGATGATGAAATAACCATCAATCTGGACATTCTGGAACCGCTGGTTGCTGTTCCGCACAGTCCTGATGCCGTTAAAAAGATCAGGGAAATAGGGCCGGTAGCCGTAGATCAGGTAGCTGTGGGCAGCTGCACAAACGGTTCTTACCGCGACTTACAGCTGCTGGCTGAAGTGCTGAAAGATAAAGTGGTTCATCCCCGGGTTAGCCTGGTTGTAGCACCCGGGTCCAGGCAGACCTTTATCAATTTAGCCCGGCAGGGAATCCTGGAAAAGCTGATTGCGTCCGGAGCAAGAATCCTGGAATCAGCCTGTGGCCCCTGTATTGGGATGGGACAGGCGCCCCCATCTGGCGGGGTTTCTGTGCGAACCTTCAATAGAAATTTTACCGGGCGCAGCGGCACTGCTGATGCCATGGTTTATCTGACCGGTCCGGCAGCCGCAGCAGCTGCTGCTCTGAGGGGGGAGATCACCGATCCCCGGGATCTCGGTCCCTATCCTCATCTGGAAGCTGAACCGAGCCTGGTGATTGATGACCGGATGGTGATTGCCCCACCGGAAGACGGAACAGGGGTGAAAATTGTGCGTGGTCCGAACATTAAACCCCTGCCGATAAACAAGCCTTTGCCGGAAACAATTAAGGCCAGGGTGCTGCTGGTATTGGAAGACAACATTACTACCGATCATATTTTACCCGGCGGTTCAAAAGTGCTCCCGCTGCGTTCCAATATTGAAGCGATCAGCGAGTATGTTTTTGCCCCCATCGATCCGCATTTTGCCGCTCAAGCCAGGGAATCCGGCAGCGGAATAATTGTGGCCGGTGAAAACTACGGGCAGGGTTCAAGCCGCGAACATGCTGCCCTTGCCCCGATGTACCTGGGAATTAAAGTGGTGTTGGCCAAATCGTTTGCTCGTATTCATCATGCCAATCTGGTTAATTTTGGCATCCTGCCCCTGGTTTTTGTCGATGAGAGTGATTATAACAATCTGGCAAAGGATGACCAGTTGATCATAGAAGATGTATCCCGGCAGATGGAAAATGACACGGTAACCATAAAACATCAGGGAAGTGGGAACGAAATAAAAGCTTCTCATTCCTTGTCGAAACGCCTGCTAAAAGTTGTTCTTGCCGGAGGTTTGCTTAACTATACCAGGCAAAGCAGCTGAAATAATGGCGGCAGCACAGGCAAAGGGTGGTTCGTGGGTCATGGAGAGAGCAACAGCGGTAATCTTTTGCCGCCTGGCTATTTCAAGGGCGGCCCCGTGAAGGCGAACCCGGGGCTGGTGCCCCCGGGGAGCAATAATTTCCACCTCGTGCAAAGCGGCAGGGCCTATGCCGCAGCCAAGCGCCTTTAGCACTGCTTCCTTGGCGGCAAAACGGGCTGCCAGAGAGGCGGGGGTTCCGTTTCGCTGTTTAAAATCCTCTTTTTCAGGGTCGCTGAATATTTTATTCAGAAAGCGGTGGGGATAACGCCTGTATATTCTTTCTATCCGGGTTATTGAAACAAGATCTATACCAATACCGGGAGTTATGAAGAACACCTCCGTTTCTTAGGCAACGCAGTTTATTATAATATACAGCATCATTCAATATTTCACCAGATATCTTGCTTTTTTAACATGATTATGATACTGTTTAATCGATATAACGTCCTGAAAACATGGACAATTTTAGGAGGTAATTTTTTAAATGCAAGGTAAGGTAAAATGGTTTAACCCTGAAAAGGGGTACGGTTTTATTGAAGTAGAGGAAGGCAAAGATGTTTTTGTCCACTATTCAGAAATTCAGGAAGAGGGCTTCAAGACACTGGAAGAAGGTCAGGATGTTGAATTCGAAATAGTGGAAGGAAACCGTGGGCCGCAGGCGGCAAACGTGGTTAAGTTATAACCAATTGTTAGCTCTTTAGCCAGATATATGAAATGCTCGATTTTATAGCCGGCATCTATAAGCCGGCTTTTATTTTTTATTGACAGGATTAAGAAGTGATGGTATTCTTGGCTTTGAAAAATATCCGACTTATTTAGTCAGGATTAATAAAGAAAGCGTGTGCAAACGATGCGATTATCGGCGAAAGTGGAGTATGGAATAAGGTCAATGGCTGTCCTGGCGGTTACCTCTCGAAAACGAGCTTTGCCATTGAGGGAAATTGCAGAAAAAGAAATGATTTCCCTTAGATTTTTAGAGCAGATATTCCCTGATTTAAAAAGAGCCGGTTTGATTTTAAGCGTCCGCGGATCCCGCGGGGGGTACATGCTGTCACGATCTCCCGAGAGGATACGGATTGGTGATATTGTCAGAGCCCTGGATGGACCAATTACACCTGTAGCCTGTCTTTCCAAGAACGAGAGTGACATATGCTGTCATCATGGTCAGGAGTGCCTGACCAGGCGGGTTTGGGAAAGATTGCGCGATGAAATAAACGCTGTCCTTGATGATGTTTCCTTAAACGAACTGGTAGAATCGGAACAGATTAAGAACTGAAATATGGGAGGAATGGCAATGAAAAATCGGCTGATCTATATGGATCACGGTGCTACTACCCCGGTAAGAGAAGAAGTCCTGGAGGCAATGCTGCCCTTTTTTAAAGAACTGTACGGTAATCCTTCCAGCCTGCACTCCCCGGGACGGGAAGTGCGTCGCGCTGTAGAGGAAGCCCGGGGGAAAACTGCCCGATCACTTGGAGCCGATCCCGAAGAAATATA
The DNA here is from genome assembly GCA_018400435.1 of Bacillota bacterium. Classification (GTDB taxonomy): domain Bacteria; phylum Bacillota; class Dethiobacteria; order DTU022; family DTU022; genus M55B129. The sequence goes on from JAGYMW010000050.1 coordinate 7,578, forward strand.
TTTTACAGCCAGCGGAACTGAAGCGAACAACATTGCCCTGCGTGGTGCGGCCAAACAGCATGGTAAGCCGGGGCATATTATCACCTCCTCCATAGAACATCATGCAGTTTATGAAGTCTGCCGGGATCTCGAACGGGAGGGATACAGGGTAACCTATCTCCCCGTTGATCAATTCGGAATGGTCGATCCGGCGGATCTGGAAAAAGCGATCACTCCCGATACTTTTATCATTTCTATTATGTCTGCCAATAATGAAATTGGTACCCTGCAGCCTGTCCGCGAACTGGGCTGGATAGCAAAAAAGCATGATATCCTTTTTCACAGCGACGCAGTGCAGGTCGTCGGTCAGCTGCCGGTTGATTTAAATGAGCTGCCCGTCGATTTTCTCTCTCTTTCGGCCCACAAGTTTAACGGTCCGAAAGGAGTGGGGGCGCTTTTTATGCGGAAGAGGACAGAGGTTACACCTCTCTACCGCGGTGGAAGTCAGGAAAAAAAGATCAGACCGGGGACGGAAAATGTACCAGGGATCATCGGACTAAGCCGGGCTATAGAACTCGCTGTTTCTGAAATACCGCAGAAAAAAGAAAAATTGACAGCCCTGCGCGATCGCCTCATTTCCGGGTTTCTGGAAATTGAAGAGGTAATTCTGAACGGCCATCCCGGGCTGCGTCTTCCCGGCAACGTCAATGTCAGTTTCAAGCATATTGAAGGCGAATCGGTTCTTCTCAGCCTTGACCTGGAAGGAGTGGCTGTTTCGAGCGGCTCGGCATGTTCATCGGGATCAGAGGAGCCTTCCCACGTTCTTATTGCCATCGGGCTGGATCATTCTGTAGCCCACGGTTCAATTCGCTTTTCACTTGGCCTGGGCAGCAGCGAAGAGGATGTTGATTTTGTTCTGGGAAAAATACCGGGTATCGTGAAAAGATTGCGCGAAATTTCTCCTACTTATCATAAACATTAACGGATGGGAGGATATCACAGCCATGTACAATGAAATAGTTGTCGATCATTTCAGCAATCCCCGTAATGTGGGAGAAATAGCTGACGCTGATGGAGTGGGCGAGACAACCAGTTTTAAATGCGGTGATATGATGAAGCTTTATATTAAAGTGAAGGATGGTCGGATCGAAGACGTCCGTTTTCAGACTTATGGCTGTGGAGCGGCCATAGCCAGCAGCAGTATGCTGACGGAAATGGTCAGGGGGAAGACTCTTGACGAGGCTATGAAAATAACCAATGAAAATGTAGCAGAAGAATTGGGCGGCCTTCCCCCGGTCAAAATGCACTGTTCCAATCTGGCTGCAGATGCCCTGCATGAGGCTATAAAAGATTACCGGGCCAGGCATTCTGCCAAATAATAGCGGACAGCGGCAGTCAAACAAACATTTTGCTGTGAACTTGACAACTCCCCCTAAAAGATGATATTTTTTTAATAGCTTTAGCACTCTGAACTTTAGAGTGCTAAAGAGAGCGAGTGGGAGGATTTATCATGGGAACAACACTTAGTGAGAGAAAAAAGCAGATTCTCCGCACTGTCGTTGTCAGTTATATTAAAACAGCTGAACCGGTTGGTTCACGGACGGTGGTTCGTTCACAGCGGATGGGATTGAGTTCGGCAACAATTCGTAATGAGATGGCCGACCTTGAGGATATGGGATATCTTGTTCAGCCTCACACTTCTGCCGGGAGAATACCGTCACAGCTTGGTTATCGTTATTATGTGGACAACCTGATGGCCCTGGATGATATGAGCGGTGATATCGAACGGGAAATCAGTATTACTATGAGCAGGGAGAAAATGCGGGAAATCGAACAGATCATTGTACATTCTGCCAGAGTTCTCTCTTCGGCGACCAATCAGACTTCCCTGATCATGGGTCCGCAGTTCAAAAAGAGTGCTTTTCGGCAGATGCGAATCCTGCCTCTTGAAGAGAAGCGGAGCCTGGTAGTATTAATTACCGATACCGGCTTTATCAAAAATAAAGTTATCGATCTCCAGCAGCAGCTGAGCCCGTCAGAGTTGCAGCAAGTTGTCTCCTATCTAAATCAGAAGCTTTACGGGCTGACCATTGACCAGGTCACAACTTCCCTGATCAACGAACTGAAACGAGACCTTTTCAGGCGTCTTGAAATCCTTGAACAGGCTTTTATTCTCCTTGAAGAAAGCTTGAAGGAAGAAAAACAGATCCGTGTTTTCCTTGGCGGAACGACCAATATCCTAAATCAGCCTGAATTTAAAGATGTGGATAAAATAAGACGTATGCTCAATCTCTTTGAGCAGGAACCGCTCCTTTTCAAGATACTTGAGGACAGCTCCAGTGAAGATAATATTGTCGTCCGCATCGGGACAGAAAATGAATGTGAAGATATCAGGGAATGCACCCTGGTTACCGGAACATATAAAATACATGACAAAACAATCGGTACAGTTGGTGTCCTGGGACCGACAAGGATGGATTACGGGCGGGTAATCAACGTAATGCGTCGCCTTGTTGATCACCTCAATGAAAGCCTTAGTTCCTGAGGGCAGGCTGTACAAAATTGAAATTATACAGGTGATTACAAATGACTGCCAAAAAAGAAAAGCGGATCAGTAAAAAAGCAGTGGAGACTGCAGAGAAGAAAGAAGATTTTCAGAACAAGAAAAGGAAAGGGAATAAAGTGAAGGCAGAGGACAAAGAGGACAAAAAAGAAAAGAACCGGGAGCTGGAAGAAACAGAAAAGGCAAAAGCTGTTTCAGGGGACATGGAAAAAAAGGCTGCCCGGGAAGAGGAAGCCCCTTCCGGGTTGGACCAGGAAATTGGCGAACTGCGACAGAAAAACGAAGAGCTGCTTGACCAGCTGAAAAGAAAGCAGGCCGATATTGATAACCTTCGCCGCATTGCCAAGGCAGAACAGGCTGAGATGCGGGATTACGCCCTGCATGATTTTCTTTGTCGGCTGCTCCCGGTTTTGGATAATCTGGAACGTGGGCTGATTTCAGCGCGGGAAGATAAAGCGGTTCCCGCTTCCTACGTTGAGGGGCTGGAGATGATTCACAAGCAGCTGCAGCAGCTGTTCGAACAGGAAGATGTCAGTGAAATTGAAGCGGTAGGGGCTCCTTTTGATCCCAACTGTCACCATGCCGTAATGCAGGTAGAAAGTGATGAAGAAGAACCGGGTACCGTCATGGAGGAATTGCAAAAGGGTTATAAACACCGCACGAGGATCCTTCGTCCGTCAATGGTGAAGGTTTGCCGCGATTAACGGTGGCTGAAATATTGAATAGCATAGGAGGAAATTAAAATGGGTAAAGTTGTGGGAATTGATTTAGGAACTACTAACTCTGTGATTGCCGCGCTGATCGGCAGCGAACCAGAAATTATTGCCAATGCTGAAGGCAGCAGACTTACACCCTCTATTGTTGCTTTTACCAAGGACGGCCAGCGCCTGGTGGGACAGGTAGCCAAACGCCAGGCCATCACCAACCCCGATCGGACTATAAGTTCGATCAAGCGGGAAATGGGGACGGGCCACAAGGAAAAAATCGACGATAAGGATTATACGCCGCAGGAAATATCGGCTATGATCCTGCAGAAGCTGAAAACGGATGCCGAGAGCTTCCTGGGAGAAAAAATAACACAGGCCGTGATCACTGTCCCTGCTTATTTTACCGACAGCCAGCGCCAGGCGACCAAAGACGCAGGGACTATTGCCGGTCTGGAGGTTTTGCGAATAATCAACGAACCGACTTCGGCAGCCCTGGCTTATGGCCTGGATAAAAAAGGTGAACAGAAAATTCTCGTTTTTGACCTCGGTGGCGGCACCTTCGATGTCTCTGTCCTGGAGCTGGGTGATGATGTGGTCGAGGTAAAAGCGACCAGCGGTAACAACCGGCTCGGTGGAGACGATTTTGACAGACGGATTGTCGATTACGTTGCCGAAGAGTTTAAAAAAGATCAGGGCATCGATTTGCGTAATGATAGGATGGCTCTGCAGCGTCTCAGCGAGGCAGCGGAAAAAGCCAAGGTAGAACTTTCTTCGGTTACCTCTACCGATATAAACCTGCCTTTTATAACTGCCACGCAGGAAGGGCCAAAACATCTCGATGTTACCCTTACCAGGGCCAAATTTGATGAATTGACCTCAAACCTGGTGGAGAAAACGATGGGGCCGACCAGGCAGGCTCTTTCCGATGCCGGGTTGACTGCTGAAGAGATTGATAAAATTATTCTGGTCGGTGGTTCAACAAGAATCCCCGCTGTGCAGGAAGCGATCCGCAAGTTGCTTGGCAAGGAGCCGCACAAGGGGGTTAACCCCGATGAAGTGGTGGCCATGGGGGCTGCCTATCAGGCCGCTGTCCTCGGAGGGGAAGCAAAAGACGTTCTTTTGCTTGATGTCACCCCTCTGTCACTTGGTATTGAAACACTGGGTGGAGTTTTTACAAAAATAATAGAACGCAATACCACTATTCCAACAGAAAAGAAACAGAACTTTTCTACGGCTGCAGATAACCAGACCAGTGTTGACATTCATGTTCTGCAGGGAGAGCGAGCAATGTCTTCAGACAACAAAACTCTGGGACGGTTTATGCTGGACGGGATACCGCCGGCACCAAGGGGAATACCCCAGATTGAAGTAAGCTTTAATATCGATGCTAACGGTATCGTCAATGTTTCAGCTAAAGATCTGGCTACTAATAAGGAACAGAGCATTACTATAACAGCTTCGAGCGGTCTGGAAAAAGATCAGATTGATGAAATGGTCAATGAGGCTGAAAAACATGCCGAAGAGGATAACAAGCGCAAGGAACTGGCTGAAGCGCGCAACCAGGCCGACAGTCTGGCTTACAGTGCGGAAAAAGCGCTGAAAGATTTGGGAGATAAAATCGATGCGGCCAGGGCGGAAGAAGTTAAAAAAGCGGCTGAAGGGCTGCGTGAGGCAGCCAAAGGAGAAGATCTTGAACAGATCAAGCAGGCTACTGAAAAGGTAAACAGCTACATGCATGAGCTTTCAGCCAAGCTGTACGAACAGACCAAAGCTCAGCAGGATGCAGCATCCGACGGTGCCGCCGGTAGCAGTGAAGCCGGCAGCGGCGAAACTGACAGTGAAAGTGATGCCGATAATGTAGTTGATGCCGACTACGATGTTAAAGATGAGAAAGACGCAGAAGAAAAGAAAGAATAATGACACCGAAGAAACTTATCGGAAAATGGCTTCAAAAGGGATGATATCGGGGAATGAGTAAAAGAGATTATTATGAAGTTCTCGGTGTGGAGAAAGATGCTTCCGCCGATGAAGTAAAAAGAGCATATCGCAACCTGGCTAAAAAGTACCATCCTGACTTTAACAAGGATGATGGCGAAGCCGAAAATAAGTTTAAGGAGATAAAAGAAGCTTATGACGTGCTGAGCACTCCTCAAAAGAGGGAACAATATGACCGTTTTGGCCACCAGGCTGATTTCAGCGGGGCCGGTGGGTTCGAAGGTTTCGGAGGAAGCGGGTTTGGAGGTTTTGGCTTCGGCGGAATGGATGATATCTTTGAGCAGTTTTTCGGCGGCATGGGCGGCAGTCGCCGTGTTCGTGCTGGCCGGCTTTGCCCTCA
>JAGYMW010000051.1 GCA_018400435.1 Bacillota bacterium
CTGATTTGTTTAAAAGAATCTGCTTTTATATTTCATCTATATTTAATTTAATGTTTGTGGTTCATCCTGCGGTTCAGCGGTTAGCGTTTCACAGACGGCACGGATATTTTCGTTATTAGACTGCAGGCCCAGGGTGATTAACTCACCCGCCGATGATTTGCTGTATCCAGCCAGAGTTTTGAAGAGGTGTTCACGTGTTTGACGGAGGTGCAGGGGGGTTAAGGAAAACCTGGTTTTGGCTATCTTCTTCAAGCCGGGCAGTGCCTCCGCGTTTCCGAAAGTGCCCAGCAGGCTGAGAAAAGCCTTATTGTGGGTCAGGGCGGTTCGGGTTATAAAAAGAGTTTTGATCTGTCTGGTCAGGGCCGGTGCCAGGTCCTGCACTTTGTAATCACGGGCAATTTTCAGAGCTTCATGAGCAGCTTCCCTATCCCTGGATAGAAGCATTTCCAGCAAAGCTTTTTCAGCCCGGGGATCTTTCATTATCAGCAAGGTTCTGATGGTTTCCAGCTGTACATCTAGACGGTTGTTTTTCAGCAAATTGAAGATTTCTACGGATGATGTTGTGGATCTGCAGTTTTGAATCAGCCTGAGCAGTTCCACGATTTCTTTGTTTTTACTGCCGGCCAGCCTGGCCAGGGCATATTCTGTACAGCGAGGACCAAAGCGGTGGATCAGTTTATAAAGGCGGTGTTTCTTTTCCACATCTTTCTGGGTCAGGTACTTTCCAATCAGCCAGGTAAGATTCTGGTGGCCGTTGATTATGACCAACTCTTCAAGTTCTTTGCTCTGCTCTTTGTCCGGGCTACCGTAATCGTCTTCCAGCCTGGCCGAAAGAGCGCTGTCCAGGAATAGACGCAGTGTTCGTGCGATCGCCATGGAAACAGCAGGGCTGCTGTCTTTCTTCAGCCGTTTTTTGAGAACATGGTATATAGCCAGTAGATAATTGTAGTCGCCGGTTTCCAGAAGTTCCGGGATCAGTTGAGAAATGATGTCGGTATAGCTGATGTAAACTGCTTCTTCAATATCCCTCTGCATCAGGAAGAGCAGGGCTGTAGTAAGGTGCCTGTTCACTGTTTTACCCTGGAAAGCCGGCTGATATTCCTCGCATGAAAAACCGGATAGTTTGCCGCCCCGGGTGCTATCCGATTCCAGGGAAAGGCTTAACAGCTGTTTGGCATAGTCTTCTGCCAGGTACTTTTCGTAGCCTTTTCTGCTGAAAAGTTCTTCGATGCGGGACCAGACTGCCCTGTTGCCCCGGTCCCAATCGTCTGATGCTTCCGGTGATTGTTTGCCTGCTCTGTACATAACACTCAACAGCTTGATAAAAGTAGGAGAGATCACTTTCTTGTCGAGGACAGCCTGGCTGAGAACATCAACGATCATATCGCCGGGAATACATTTGAGCAGGTTTTCCAGGGGTTGTTCGCTGGTAGAACTGTTCAGGGTATCAAAGGTGATCGTAAGTATGTTTTCTTTCAAGTCGGAGTTCAACTGGCCAAAGGTCTGATGCATAGTTTGGAAAAAGGTTTTTCTCTCTTCTTCGTCCTCTGCAGTGCAGGCCGGGCTGAAGTGTTCTCTAATTACAGCCTCGTAACTTTCGAGCATCCTGTAGGTCGGAATTGCAAATGCCTGCAGAAAACTGTGCAGTGAGCCCCTTTCGTACATGCGGATCGATTCCAGCAGGGAGGGATCTTGCACTTTCTTCAGCTCCGGGGAAAGGCAGCCAAGCATAAACTCTTGCCACATGGTTAACTGTGTTCCCCTGGTGCTGTCGGCAGTGTCTTCGTCACTGAAGCGGATCGCGCTTAAATCTATTTCTCTTACTGTGAGGTGTGGAAGAGAATTAATTTCACCGAGTATGTTTTTTTGCTCATAAATATGAGTATGCGGCGGCACAGAGAGAATCAGCCGGCAGAAGCGTTCCAGCTCTTCAGCGTCCAGACCGAACTTAAGAGTGAAGGAAGCGATGCCGAGCCGACTGATAAACAGGGCAAAATTTTGTATATGAGGGTTTTTAAAATTGATCAGGGAGCCATTTGCCAGCAGGCTATTTCTAATAGCGTTGATTATGAGGACCGGGCTGCTGACAAAAATATCAGGCAGCCCGGTTGAAAGCAGTTCAACAGTTTTGATGATTGTAGAATGTCCCGGAGGATAAGTACGGATATTCTTAATTAATATGTTCAGAGTGGTGATGAATCCCTCTACTGAAGACCCATCAATCAGATTTCCTGTTACTTGTTTATAATCTGCCTTATCAATCATCCTTTTAAACACCTTTACTGAAATTTATTTCTAAAGATAACTTTTTCAGCTGATTAAGAAAGCGGATAAGTATGTTTATATTAACCCGATTCTCTTGATGTGTGGATTGAAAGTTTCAAGGGTTAGATGAGATGAAAGTAAACACATCTGCAAAAGATTTCACTCGCCTAATTAATGTTACACATACTTGAATTATTTGTCAATCACATACCTGTCTATCTGCCTGCTTAAATCGTATTACTGTGCTCGCAATAGACCCTGGTGGTTGTGTTTCCAGATCCTTGACTGTCGGCTCAGGGGAACCATTGAGAGCATTGATGAACAGCTGATCATAGACATCCTCACCAGGACAGGCGGTAATATCAACGCTGCTGCGGTCCTGCAGGGATTCAATCTGTAGAGTCTGTATTTCAAGATCAAGAAATACGGGATCAAAAATGTGAGATCATTATGAATTTAGAAGCAGACATCGTTTTCCCGTAAATGTCCTGTTAAGTGGCAATTTTAACCGGCACACCGCGTTTCCGCAAATACTGTTTCAGCTCTCCAATCCCGATCAACCCAAAATGGAACACTGAGGCAGCCAGCAGGATTGTAGCGCCGGCCTCCACCGCTTCGTAAAAGTGCTCAAGCTTCCCAACCCCGCCGGAAGCGACGATTTCTGCCGAAACTGCTGCCTTCATCGAGCTGATCACGGGTAGATCATAACCGGTCCGTGCTCCATCGCCTGCTTTGCTTGTGGGGAGGATTATTGGCACCCCGTAACTGTCCACCTTTTTAGCCCATTCAATGGCATCTGTTCCGGTGGCGGTTCGACCGCCGTCGATGTATACCTCGTACCCGGAAGGAAGAGCCGGGTTTTGATCGACATCAATAGCCACCGTGATCTTCTCGAAACTGAAGGCTTTAATCAGCGTTGGGATCAAGTCGGGTTTGCGATAAGCGGCACTGCTGACAGATATTTTATCTGCCCCTGACTCGAGGACAGCTTCAGCTGTCTTCAGATCACTGATGCCTCCCCCGACAGTAAAGGGGACAGTAGTGACCCGGGAAACCTTTTTGACCACATCCAGCATCGTGTTTCGACCTTCAACAGTAGCTGAAATATCGAGCAGAGCAAGTTCATCGGCACCGTTTTCACAGTAAGCAATGGCACAGGCAACCGGGTCGCCGGCATCTTTAATGTCTACGAAATGTACTCCTTTAACTACCCGGCCTTTTTGCATGTCCATGCAGGGCATAATTTTTATTGGTTTAATCATGGTGCTGTATCCCTTTCCCTGTTGTGATTTAGAAAAGATAAATAAACACCTGTCCCTTTAAATCCGGTGGAATTATGGTTTTTCACCCGGTGTAGTGAAGGCAGGTTATGGGACAGCCCTTTTTGTTTATTCACCGCCGTCCGCCAGGCAGTAGTATTTTTTCGCCAGACCGTTTTCTTTATATACTTCACACTGGGTGCAGAGGCACCCTTTCTTTTCTTCTATACACTGACTTTTTGTATAAGCGCAGAAAAGCGTTTCCGCCTGGGGTTTCTCCTTTTCGGGATTGATTAAAAGGATTATATTTCCGGGGATGGACATCATCTTGCAGGTAAATGAGTAAGTGGGGCACTTTTTGCACAGGCATTTAAGGAGATTGTCCCTGGTTTTTTCCACTTTCGACATTTTTTCACCTCCACAAGTTATGAACCCGTTGTTTATTAGTCTTATTTGACTTTTAATGTTGATATCCTGCTGTTTGAGCAAAGAAACAGCACTTGGCTGGAAATATTTGATAATATTTAATGAAATAGAAAAACAGGGTTGGCCGAAAAGTATGGCGAATTCCACAGGTATGAAAAACATGCCGGGAAAGGACGGGGTAAAGACAGTGAAAAAGTATCAGGTTTTAAGCCTCGAAGAATTCGGCAAACCGGTTGATGATGACAGGATTGAAACAGTAATAAACAGCATGACCGAGCAGAGCTGGCAGTTTAATGGGCTCAGCACGGGAGGAGGCGGCGAATCGGGTTTCTTCATGTCCTGGGTCTACATGGTGTTTGAAAAAGAACGTTAAAAATATTTGAAAAATGGTGGTGCATATTCGATGGGAGAAAGATCTAAAGAGCCAATTTTATGGAACGGCCTGCATGATAAGCATTTGAAACCGGAACAGGCCGATATTGCAGTGCTTGGTCTGCCCTTTGACAGAGCTTCTTCATTTCGCAAAGGGGCAGCTGAGGGGCCGGACCGGATCAGGAGTATTTCAGGACATATTCCACCGACTACTGAAGAGGGGTCCTCGCTGGAGCACCTGAAGGTTGTTGATACGGGTAACCTGGCACCTGGAGACCACAGCCAGGAAGATTATTTTGCAGCGGTAGAAGAAAAAGCGAGCGAACTCTTCAATTCTTGTTTCCCCACTTTTATCGGGGGAGATCATTCTGTAGCTATTCCCCTGTTACGGGCTGCCACCGGCATCTGGGGTGACAGCCTGGGAGTGATCCATCTCGATGCTCACCTCGACCTCTGTGACGAAATCGACGGCAATTGCCTTTCGCATGGCTGTACCCACCGGCGGATTGCAGAGGAAGGGAAACTGCCTTTTGAGCAGGTCTGCTTCGTAGGTATTCGCTCTTTTGAAAAGCAGGAGCTGCAGTTCCTCGAGGGGCGCCGAGCAAATATTATATCGGCTGCGGAGATATACCGGGAAGGGCTATCCAGCACTGCACAAAAAGTGCGTCGCCGTCTGGAACACTGCCGCGCCGTTTACCTCACTCTCGACATAGATTTTCTTGATCCGGCTACTGCTCCAGGGACCGGCACGCCAAAGCCGGGTGGTTTTACCAGCCGGGAACTGCTTACATTACTGCAGGATCTGGCTGGCCTTCCACTGGTGGGGATGGATGTGGTCGAAGTGTCGCCGTCTCTTGACCAAAACGACATCACTTCTTTTGCCGCCCAGCGGGCGATTACTGAAACCTGGGGATATTTTCTACCGAAATAGGGATTTTCTCCCTGCTGTTTGTTTTTTTTCCACCCACGGTGGAAATTTTAGAAGAAAGCTCAGCAGCCCGTTGCGGCGAAGAGCAGCAGGCCGGCAAGGAAGGCGAACAAATTAATCGTTTGACCATGGTTAAATTTCCTTTACGGTGATTTTGGTTAGATAACTCCCTCTGTTCCCTGGTAGAACAGGGCTTTAAACATCAGGATACTAATAACCGGTACAAATATTATAACAGAAATTGAGCGGTTTGATAGAGCCACCGGGTAGGTAATGGCAAAGGCATAGATCAAATCCTTTAACAATGAATACCTGGCTCACATCCAGGAGAAGAGATACCCAGCCGAAGTGTGCCGGGAGCTGGTTACCTTCAGGATTGGAGGAGAAATATGCACAGGCTGCAGTGCCCGCCTGAAAAATTGTCCGGTAACGGGATGAAAGCTATTGTTGAAGAAGGCACTAACTTCTTGGAAGCGATGCGGTTTTACGGAATAAGTATTCCCGCCCTCTGCTAAAACGATGAATTTAGCACATACGGCGAGTGCCGACTCTGCTGGTCGAAGTGGCCCCGCCAGGGGAAAAATCTCATTTGCAATACCTGTCTAAATATATCACCACGGAATAAGCTACGTGATGGAATTAGATAAAGAAGAGGCAGAAAAAATTCTTAACATGTAATATTTAATTCTTACCTTTCCAGCCCATTCTGCGTGAAGCTTTGGCTGCTAATGTCATAACCAGGGATGCCAGCTCGTTGTTCATGAAATCGGCATTAATGCGGTTGCTGGGGCCGGAAACACTTAAACTGGCTACCGCTTTACCCTCATAATTAAAGATGGGGGCTGCCACGCAGCGGACATGTTCTTCCAGTTCGCCAAAATCGATGGCATAACCGGTTTTTTTGATCCTGGCTAGTTCTTCCCGGAGAATTTCCCGATCGACAATTGTTTTGTCTGTATGCCTGGTCAACTGAATGTTGGACAGGACATTTTTTATTTTCTTTTCAGATTGGTAAGCGAGAAGGGTTTTCCCCGATGCGGTGCAATGAACGGGATTGCGATTGCCGACCTGGGCGAACATTTTTACTATGATATAGTTGTGTGATTCTACCTGGTCTATATAAACGATTTCTGTTTCATCAAGAACGGCCAGGTTGGCCGTTTCGTTACATCGTTTAACCAGTTCTTCCAGGAAGGAATGGACCACAGTCCTGATATCAAAAAGAGAAAGGGCGGCATTGGCAATTTCCAGCACTTTCAACCCCAGGCGATACCTGCTGTTTTCAGGTTCCTGCTCTACGTAACCACGGTACATAAGGGTGGTTAATAGACGGTGGGTTGTACTTATCTTCAAATCGAGCTTTTCTGCCAGGTCAGTAACGGCAACCGGTTCGCCAATTTCAGCCATCAGCTCAAGGATATTGAGGGCTCGTTCAATGGATTGGACATGTTTTATTTGCCGTATTGCTGCTTCTTCTTTTTTCATTTTTTTTTCCTCTTCCGTTGATTTAAAGCAAAAGGTTCAAACCGTTAAAAAGACAGATCCTGCCGGATTTTCACGGTAATTAGATAGGACTGATTCCTTCGGTTTTCCGGTCTGCTTTGACAGGTTTTCAGTTTTCAGGTATTTAATATATTAAGATGATATTAGTAATTAAGTACTGGTTTTGTTATACCTTTTCTCGTCTTATTCTATGAAGATGGTTACTGCTGTCGATTTATCAATTTTTCTTCTGCCATTGCCAGGATTCCGGTTGTCAGTTGCCGCCGACTTTTTTCCGCCCCACTCTTCCGCTGAGGACTACGGGGTCGTAAACCGGAGAAAAAGGTGGAGCGTATGACAGATCCAGCTGAAATAGCTGGTCTAATGTCATTTTAGCTGTTAAGGCCGTGGCATATACATCGATTCTTTTCACACTGTCCGCAGGCCCGGCCAGCTGTGCTCCCAGCAGGCGGCCCGTTTTTTTGTCGGCAATCAAAACAGCTGTCAGGGTGCCGCCGGTGGGATAGTAGTGGGCCTTGCTGCGGGCTTTAATTGTGTATTTGACGGCTGTAAAACCAACCTTTTCGGCTTCTGCCAGGGTCAGGCCGGTGCGGGCCAGGCCCAGATCAAAAATTTTGGTTATGGCAGTGCCCAGAACACCGGGAAATATTTCATCACTGCCGGCAATGTTGGCTCCGGCGACAAATCCTTCCTTATTAGCTTTCAGCGCCAGGGCGACATAAGTTTTTTCGCCGTTGACCAGATTTCTCGTTTCGACACAGTCACCGGCAGCATAGATATGAGGGAAATTGGTCTGCATGTGGGAGTTGACTTTTATTGCTCTCTTTACTCCGGTTTCAATTCCGCTTTCTGCGGCGAGGGAAGAATTTGGTTCAACTCCGATAGCGACAATTGCCAGATCAAATCTAAATTCATCGCCGTCCGTATACACTATGGCCTGGTTGTCTTCTTCAGCTACCTTGCTCACGGGACGGTTCAGATTGAGAATAATTCCCTTTGCGGCCATCTCTTCTTTGGCCAGCGTAGAAATCTCTTTTTCGAAAGTCCGAGCCAGATCTTCACGGCGATGAATCATCTGTGTCTCCAGCCCTCTTTCTCTCAGTGCTTCCAGCATCTCCACAGCAATGTAGCCGCCGCCGATGACGGCGCAGGAGTGCGGTTTTTCACTGTCGATAAAACGCCTCAGATTGATGGCGTCATCAAGGCTGTTGGCAGTAGAGACCCTTTTCGATATTGTATATTCGAGCCCGCCCTGCAGGGGACGGGCACCGGTGGAGATTACCAGGTAATCGAAGGGTTCCGTTTGCTGACCTCCCGGGGTTTTTACAATAACCTGGTTTTTATGCGGATCGATGGCGGTAACTTCGTGATGAAGTTTAAGATTAAGTTTTCTTTTCTTTACTGCTTCCTCCGGGGTAATAGTGATCAAATCTTCCAGATTGTGGACCAGCCCCTGGACATAATAAGGAATGCCGCAGGCACCGTAAGAGATGAACGAACTTTTTTCCAGGACCGTTACTTCCCAATCCGGCTGCTGTCTTTTTACCTGGCTGGCGGCGCTCATTCCGGCAGCGTTGCCGCCAATAATCAAAACTCTGGTCATTTTTATCTCTCCTTATCCAATTTCGGAATTATTTTTTCCAGCACTTCCGCCAGTATACGGCAGGCTCTGTTTGAACGGTGGCTAAAAGTTATCATCTGCGGGATAGTTAACGGATGTCCAAGTAAGTATGCGGCCAGGCGGATATGTGATGGGAAACCGGTTTCATCAAATATTGTTTCGTTTAACGGGGGAACTGCATCTTCCAGGGTATCGCTGAAAACTCTCAATACTGCTGCTGGAAGCCCATTTTTTTCAGCAATTGCGGCCAATGCTGCGCTTTCCATGTCAACGGCAAAGGCACCGCTATCATTGTTCAGCTGTGCTTTGTTTTCCCTGCCGCTAACCGGCTTGCCAGCCGTGAAAAGAGATTCGCACCAGACTTTAATTTCCGGAGTAACCGTGTGGACGACTGTCGGGACAAGCTGTTTCCGAAAAAGTGGATCTCCGTAATTGGAGGCTATGAAAATGTTGCCGATACGTCCTATTTCAGTTAAAGCTCCCGCTGTTCCGCTGATCAGGAGAGGGCCTTTTTTAACCACGGGCAGTGCGTCCAGTAGAGATTTGGCCGCTGCTCTTTCTCCTACTCCCGTAAAGAGAATGTGCACTTCGCATGAGTCATTCTCCTTTTCCAAAATGCCTCGCAAAAGATTATTGTTTTTTGCCAGTGGATAACTTAAATAATGCAGGCGCCGGATGAAAGGGGCTAGCTCATAACTTAGTGCTGAAGTCACCAGCATGATGGAATATCGCAGTCGGTTATTATTTCAGCCATTGGCCGGTTACTCCTCCTCTAAAAAATATAATAGCATATTATTTATTAAATGACCGGCAAGCTGCAGAAACAGCATGCTTACATTTTATTCTAAGGCAAGCCTTTGCTAAAGGCAATCCCAATCCCCGGGTATAAAAGAACTAAATAGATTTTTTTCATTTCTCGTATCTGGCCGGCAATTAAGAAACAGGCAGCGCCGGTTGACCTGGATCTAAGGTGGCTTCCACCGTCTGTTCCATGAGAAGCCGTTCTGAAAATTATCGGTGTAAAAATGCTGCATAGTTTAACAGGAAATTCAGCGCTGAAGATTGAAAAAGGAACATTACAAAGTTTCTTTTGCTTCTATTGTTCCATTATTATTACCTCATTATTACCTCCAGTTACAGGGAAGGTAATGAGCATCATGCAGCATGAAAAGAATATTGAAAATGGAAAAGGGGATGACAGTGATTAATTACGAAAAAATGCTCCAGGAACTGGTTCAGGGATTTGATACCTGGTTTGAAAAGGAAGAAAGGCTCGAGCAGGGTCAGATGACCAGAGATCTATATCCTTATCGGGAGCTTTTCAAGCCGATTCAGATTAATGGATTAAAGATTAAAAACCGGATCGTGATGGGTCCCATGGGCAATATTTCAATGGCTGATGAAATGGGCCGCCCTGGTGAAAAAATGATTCGTTATTTTACTGAACGAGCGAGGGGCGGTACAGGTCTGATAACGACCGGTCTCATACCGATCAGTCACTATATTGATCCGACGGTAACCGAACCGGGTGACCGTAGCTATTTCCCCCGCATCGACCGATCACGCACTGTTTATGTGGGCTGGCGGGATATAGCTGAAGGGGTGCATGCATTCGGGGCGCGGATCTTTATTCAGTTCACCCCCGGCCTTGGACGGGTTGGCTCACCGGAATGTCTGCTGAATAAGAAAAAATTGCCCGTATCGGCATCCTGGAATCCCAATTACTATCTGCCGGCGGTGCCCTGCCGACCCCTGACCGACGGGCAGTGTAAAAAGATTGTCCGTTCGGCGGCTAAACTGGCAGCCGACGCCAGGGCGCTACTCATTGACGGTGTTTACCTGCACGGCCATGAGGGTTACCTGCTGGAACAAATGACAAACCCTGCTTTTAACCGCCGCCGGCTGGGCCGTTATGCTGACTGGCAGAGATTTGGCCTCGACCTGGTGCGGGCTATTCGTGAAAGCTGTGGACCGGCCTACCCCATCATGTATCGCATTGACCTTTCTTTGGCTCTGGAGGCTACCTACGGCGAGCGGATGAAAAAAGTTTCTTCCCTGAAAAAGTTTCGTAACGAGAGGACCGTGGATATGACTTTGGAGTATATGGCCAACCTGGTCCGGGCCGGGGTCGACATATTCGACGTCGATCTCGGTTGCTACGACAACTGGTGGCTGCCTCATCCGCCAGCAACTATGCCTCCGGGATGCTACCTGCCGCTAGCTGCCCTGGTCAAAGATTATTTTGCGGAAATAGGCCTGCTTTCCAATGCCGGCCTGCAGGTGCCTGTGGTCGGGGTTGGCAAGCTGGGCTACCCCGACCTGGCCGAACAGGCCCTCAGGAATGGTTCCTGTGATATGGTTATGCTGGCTCGCCCGCTGCTTGCCGACCCGGAATGGCCAAACAAAGTGTACGACGGCCGGGTGGAGGATATTATTCCTTGCATAGGCGAACAGGAAGGATGCATCAATGAATTTATCAAGGGGGGCCATCCGCAGTGTGCGGTTAATCCGCGGGCCGGTTTTGAGGATATTTTTGATGCGGTGCCCATTCCGGCAGTAGTAAAAAAACAGGTAGCCGTTGTCGGTGCCGGACCGGCCGGTGTAACCTGTGCCTGTACCGCTGCTTCCCGGGGACACGCGGTTACCATTTTCGAAAGTAGTGACCGGGCCGGCGGTGCCCTGCTGGCCGGATCCAAACCCCGCTTTAAATATGATCTGAAAAATTATGTTGAATACCTGAACCGTGAAGTGCAGAAAGCAGCTGAAAATTACGGTCTGCAGAAGGAATTCAACTGTCGGGTTGAAACTGCCGCACTGGCCGAGAAGAAATTCGATGTGCTGGTTGTGGCCGCCGGGACGGCAAGAACCGACCTGCCTGTGGAGGGAATCGATGCTCCTCATGTTGTGATGGCTGTGGATCTGTTGAAAAATCCCGGTATTGCCAAAAAAGCAAAGAAAGTGCTAATCATCGGCGGTGGTGATGTGGGCTGCGAAACAGCCTATTTTTTGGCCTGTGAAAAGAGTAAAGAAGTTACCGTGGTCGAAATGCTGCCCTATTTCATGAAAGAAAGCTGCACGGCAAATCGGGGCCATATTTTGCACTCACTTGAGCAGGCCGGGGTACTTTTGTGGAACTGCACCCGGGTTAAATTGATCGAAAGCGGGATAGTTACTGTAACACGCAATATATCAAAGTCGGTCCCTAATCCCTACATAACCTGGCAGCCAGTTCTGCCTGATAATATAAAAAATCCCCTGGAAAGACCAATCCGGGTTGAAGAAAGAGATGAATCTGTGGAAGCTGACCTGGTGGTTCTTGCCTGCGGGTTTATTCCTGATGATAGTCTCTTTGAAAAATGCGTGGAAGAGAAGGTTGCCCCGCAGGTTCTTCATATCGGAGATTGCTTCAGCGTGGGCGGGGTTTTCGAGGCGGTCAAAGCAGGTTACCTGACCGGCCGCAGTATTTGAGCGGGTAGAATTCAGGTGTGGAGCATCGTAATTGCCACCGGACAGAGCATGACTCCGGTGCCCCGGCTCCGGATGATATGTTCTTTCAAAAAAAGCACGGCCGGGACAAAGGTAAATACCGGATAAGCGTAGACCGGGATTTCGGTTATGTGACCATGTCAAGAAGGATTAAATTGAATGCGAGGAATCCGGCCATAGCGGCAATCAGAGTCTTAAATGCTCTGAGCAGTGGTGCAGACACAGGGAATATTCTCCTGTCTTTATATTTTTCATTTGAGGTAATTTGTTCCCCTTTGTTTAAAATCGGGAGCAGCCTATTTTAATAAAATATAAAGAGGCTGCTGTCGGTTTTGCAAAGGATCATTTTTCGAGTAATTTAGTTGGAAAGTAACAGATTCCTGCCGTTCCCGGGCCTGAATGAACTCCCAGTGAAGGGGCCAGCTCGGCGACAATCGATTCCACGCAGGTGAGACGTTTTTCCAGGAGAATGCGGATTTTTTTTGCCTCTTCTGGAGCAGCGACGTGGACATAGGCTACTTTGATTTTCCCCTTTGGTCCGACTGCTTTTTCCACCATTTTGACCATGGTTTTATATGCTTTTTCACGGCTGCGTTCCGTTCCCAGACTCACTATAACCCCATTTCGCATCCCTATCAGGGGCTTAATATTGAGCATTTTGCCGATGAGGTGTTTGGCTGAGCCAATTCTTCCGCCCATGTGAAGGTATTTAAGAGTGTCGGCGGTCTGAATCATATCAGTTACCGGAATCATGCGTTGCAGAAGTGCCTCGATCTCATCAATTTCAGCACCTTCCCGGGCTACCCGGGCTGCTTCAACAGCCATCCATCCCTGGCACATGGCAACGTTGAGGGTGTCGATAACTTTTACCTGCACTCCTTCCAGTCTTTCAGCGGCCATATTGGCGGCAACTGTTGCTCCCTGGACTGCTCCGCTGCTCCTGGATGTAATATGGATACTCAGAATGTCATGATATCCTTCTTCGGCCAGCTCTTCGTATACCTTCAGAAAATTGCCCGGGCCCGGGTAAGCTGTTGTGGGAAGTACATTAACTGTGGGAAGCCAGCGATAGAATTCTTCCTGGTGAATGTCGACCAGGTCGTGCCACGTTTTATCTCCGTGCTGGATTACGAAAGGGACCATTCGAATATCAAGTTCAGCCCGCAGCATTTCGGGAATGCTGGCCGAGCTGTCGGTCACAATAGCTACTTTTTGCATCAGAAGACCTCCTGTTAATTGTTCTTCCAGAGTTCATCTTTCGATGTAATGGACAGTAAATCGATACTCTGTCAG
>JAGYMW010000052.1 GCA_018400435.1 Bacillota bacterium
CCCGCATCGGCAGAAAAGAGGAGACGACAACCCCCTCGGCCAGGTATTGTCCCCGGCCGCCACCCAGCGACTCGATAGCCCGCCTGGCAATTTCGGCCGCCATCCGGCCGCTCACTTTTTCGCCCAGGTCCATATCTTCCAGCTTACCCAGGGCTCGCAACAAACGCAGGCGGTCCTGTTCGTCGGCTCCCTTTTCCGCCTGGAGATAAGCATCGGCCTGGGCTGTATAAAAACGGGCCCATTCACTCAGGGTCAGTTTCCTTTCGCGGACAAAGCGGGCATCCGCAATTAACGATCTGGCCAGGAGGCCGAAGCGGGCGATCCCGGCCTGCCCCGAAGAAGGTTTTTCTTTTACCAGCCAGCGTCCGTTGCTTGTTTCAAAAACTTTGTCCGTGCCGCTTTTTTCCCCGGTCATAAAAGAGCCAAGGGCCAGTCGACGGAGCCCCTGATCCCAGTTGTAGACGTCTTCGTCAATGTACATACCGGCGTGATCCTCATGATCGGCGCCGAAAATGATGCCCAGTTCTTCGGAAAGAGCAGCCAGCTCATTGGCACCTGGGCCACCAAGGTGCCCAATGACCGCCGGATGGCAGATCAGGGTGAGCATCTCCGTCCGGGAAAAGCGTCCGAAGGGCAGCTGCAGGAGCAGATCCATTGCTTCAAGCAGCCTGCTGCCGGCTGTGCCCGGCAGATCGGAAACACTGTTGGGCAGGTTGTGACAGGAGGCGAAAACCGTTTCAATTTGCGGCAGGTAGAGATCGCGGCCGGCGCTGTTGACGATCACGGCAATGTCACTGAATCGCAGAGGTGAGTCACTGCAGTCATGGCTCATGAGCTTCCAGATCTCGTCGGCCACCCATTCCACTTCCCGGCGTACCGAGGGGGCAGCTACCAGCTGCAGGGTGCCGTCGGGCTGCAGGCGTTCGTCATTTACCTCCCCTGCAGCGGATCCATCGTCACCGGCGGCACTCCTGTCCCCTTTGCGCCGCAGAATATCTTCCTGCAGCTGCTGCAAAAGGCCGCCTGTTTCGGCGGTCGGAGCATTAAAAGCCGCCGTGAAATCGCAGTCCGTCAGCTCGTCCAGCAGGCGGATGTGTTCCCGACCCGGTTTTCCCCAGTGACGAAGGGCCAGGTTTTCGATTTTATCCAGGTCGAAGGGATCATCTCCTTCGGCTGGCTCCCCCGCTTTGTCCCAGAGATGCCTGGATCTGTGGTCTTTTTCCTGATCCAGGCGGTAAAATAATTCTCGCTCTGTTTCAATATCTTCCCAGAATTCGGCGCAGGGGTTGAGGGTATAGATAAAAAGATTACTCTTTTCTCCCAGCCGGGCAAAAAGGTGCTGGAAGAGCCTGGCCACATAGGAAACGCCGAAGATATGCACCGGCGGCAGGCCGGCTTTACTGATTTTTTCAAAGAGGTTGTCATCAAGGGTTAGCAGATCGGGTGTTGCCCAGCGCCCGCCGCCTTCCGGCAGGTTTTGGGCGAGCACTCCGCTATCTCCAAAAACCGACTGCCAGAGAGCGCGCTGCCAGACTGCTGTCGAAGCAAGGCTCGGATCGGCGGCTGCCGGATCAGCAAAGGGGTGCTTAATAATTTTCGGCCTGCGGTCACCCCGCCAGGTGGCGATCATCTCCGGCCGGGAGAAGGAATATTCCTGAAAGAGGTAGGCCAGGCGCGCGGCCAGCTGGACCCTGCGGATATCAACGCCATCTGTTGCCAGCAGCTCCTCTGCCGTCGGGCGAGCCGACTGCTGCTGTATTTCCATTGTTTTTCGGGCTGTATCTCCGGCACCTGCCAGGTAGAGGCAGACAGGCTCAAGCTCCGGTTGTTTCAGGGTCTCGTTATCGAGGAGAATACTGAGAATGGCCGCCTCTACTGTATCGAGATCAGCGAGTTTGATCTCTCCCGGGCAGGCCTCGTTAACCAGGTCGCCGATGAACCGTTCCAGCCTCCTGAAATGAAGATTTGCTGCCACGCCCAAAGCCTGGGCCAGTCCCAGGCGGACCCAGGTTTCCATGTTCCGGTTGGGGACTACCAGTTCCACGGGATCAAGCGGGTGGGTGTTGGACCGCTGCACCTTCAGGATTTCCACCAGGGTATCGAGAAGGCGCTCGGTCTGGTTGGAATAAATCAGTTTAATCATACTTATAATCCCACCTACACTACATAAATTTTAACTTGATAATTTAACTTTGAAAAGTTGTTTTGCCTGCTTCTTTGATATTATTGATTTCCCGCCGGAATTTTTCTTCGAGTATATTCCGGGTATGCTCGATCAGATACAAATAAAGGCCCTTTTTATTGTTGAAGTAATAAAAAAGAGCCCCCTTGGATATTCCGGCTTTTTGGGCAATGATTGCAGTTGAAGCCCTGTGGTAGCCTTTTTTCACGAACTCTTCGAGGCATGATCGTAAAATTAGTTCGCGTTTTTCCGGCTGCAATCTGTTAAAACTTTGGTTGACCATATAGTCTTCCACCTGCTAATTTGACTGGTGGGTCAAGTTGATTATATTAGTCTTTTTATCACTGGTCAAGGTGAACACCTGTTTTAACATGGCTGCAGGTTTGAGCATGATGAAACAGGGATTGGGGATGTGTTGTAACTGTTTTTCTATTTGGGAAGGAATGTTAGTCCACATGTTGAAGTAATCAACATTCCAGAGATACCACTAAGAATCTTCATCAGGACATGTTCATCCATTCCAGTTATCCACCACAGCTTTTTCTAAAACCTTATTCTTTTACAGGGAGGTTTAAATCATGGGTGTCAGCAAGACACGTGGGGTACTTTATAAGATCGCCCGCCTGCTCGGTGATTTTCAGGCCATTTCCAGTGGCAGTTCCAAAAAAGTAGCCAAACGAGCTGGCCGTAGTGTTATCGGTAGGTCCGCCGGCAAAACCATGCGCAGGTTATTCAAATAATAGCTGGCTTCAATTAAAATTTAGCCCCGGTCCTGATGATTCCTAACATTTTTAAAAGCATTCCTGTAATGAATGAAAATAGTCTTTGTAATTCTAAGAATAACGGAGATATTCAAAGAATATATTTTAAAATAAGATAGGAGACGAAATGATTGAAACCCTGGTCCTGACACTTTTTATAATTTCCTCACTGGTTTACCTTTTTCTCATGAATAACCCGCAGGCCAAACCGATCAGTAAACCCATTCCTGCCACCATCCTCGCTGTTTATTTTTTAAGCAGTTTTAACCTGCCCATGGCCCTGGTTTATATCCTGGCTGGAATTGGCGATTACCTGCTGATTTTTCCCGCCAGGCTGATCTGGGGTATGCTTGCCTTTGCCGCAGCCTATACAATCTTAAACATGGTTACCTTTTTTTACTTTTCTCCGTTTTATCTGCTGATCGCTGTCCCTATGGTGGTGGTCCTTTTACTGCTCAGGAAAGGACTTGTAAAAAAAGGAATCTTTTATCCCCTGGTTGCCTACACTATTCTGGTCATCCTTGTTCTCCTGGTTAACGCCATGGGGCATCTCTTCCACGGTGGAAGTACTTCTGTGGGGCTGGGGCTACTTTTGCTGGCCCTCTCAGACATTTTCATCGGCATCAGATTCAGCAAGCCTTTCGCCCATATCTCGTACATAGTGATAATTACCTACTTTGCCGGTTTGATCCTGGTTAGCGGCCTCTAAAATTTTTCATTTTCTTCTACCTGCAAAATCAGGTATAATAAAAAACAATTGCCGTAAATGTTCACCGGACAAGGAACACCTGATGAAGCCAGTTAAGAAGAAAGACTTAATTGTAGCAAACAGAGAAGAAAAATGGTTTTCCCCGCAGCGGAAGCAGTGGCCCTGTTGGCCATAGTGGCTAAATCATTTCTTGGCAAACTGTTCCCGGTCACTTTCAAATAATTACAGCATTTATGAGTTCATTCATTTATCTTTTTAGTCAATTTTAGGGAAGAGAGAGCGGGGCCTTTGGAGCAGTAGAGCTGTATATAAGGCGGAGGAGGAACTTCTGATGCAAATAGAAAAAGAACCGGTCAAAGTGCCGTGGTATAAAAAAGTTTCACCCTGACTGATAAAATATCTACTGCTGGGAGCAGTAATCGGGATTTATTACCTGGTCAACTGGTTGCGGTCTTAATATACAAGTCGGAACTAATTGACTGCAGCAGATGAAAAAGTCTCAACTACTCTGAAAATGAAAATTGCTATTTTAATTTGTCGGATTGAACACTTGGTTTTAAAGGACATGATGATAATTTTAGAAAATAAAAATAGTCATTTTCAGGATGGTGAGACCTTAGGTTTATGAGATTTATCAAGATTGAAAGCTTTAGCTATAAAAGATGCGCCCCCTGGATAGAGGAGCGCATTTCTTTATGGTTTGTTTTAAATTGTGATGTTATGCTAAGAAATTCTAATACTCCAGGTTGCGAGGCAACTTTTTAGCCTGAGCTACCCAGCCTTTAACTTCCTCTTCATTCGGAACGCGCCGGGTTAACTTTTTGGCTTCGTTAAGTTCGGCCATTTTCTTGGCCAGATTGGTCGGGTTTCTTCTGGCCAGATCGGGCACCGTATCAACCCCGGCTGCTTCGAGAAGCTCGGAATACTCAGAGCCGATCCCTTTAATGCGGTAAAGATCAACCATGTTGGCGAATTTCAAGATTTTTTGCGCCGGAATCCCCGTTTTTTCGGCCAGTTTCTTCCTCTGGTTCGGTGTTTTGCAATTCTTCAGCAGCGAATTGGTATCCTTTACCCCTGCTTCCCTGAATTTGCCGCCCAGCGATTCACCAATTCCTTCAACATCTTCAATCCGATAATTAGCCATAACGACCAGTCTCCTTATTTAATATTAACTGTATATTTCGACATTTTAAATCTGGATCCTTTATAATTTGCAATATATTTAGCACTAATCCAAATTATATTTTTAACTGGTCAATGATGGCTCCGGCGAATTCTTCTGCAGAATCAGGTCCGTTTCCCGTTACGATGTTTCCGTCAACTGTAACGCGGTCGTTCATCACCCGGGCGGTCTTGATTTCCGATGCTGCCGAGTGAAATATGGAGATTTTGCACCCTTTCAGGACACCGGCTCGATCCAGGATAACGGGTGCTATACAGATCGCTCCGATAACCTTATTTTCATCCCTGAAGCGGCGGGTTAGATCATGAATAGCCGGATCGTCCCAGTACTGTCGGGCTCCTGAACCTCCAACAAATACTACTGCATCATAATCGCCCGGTTCTACCTCGGGAAGGGGGATGTCAGCCTCGGCTACCGCCCCGTACATACCTTTAATCTCACCGGTTACTTTTGAAGCAATAATTACCTTTGCCCCCTGCCATTCGAATATTTCCTGCGGGGCAAGCAGCTCTTCACACCTGAAATTTTCGGGTGCGATAACCATCAGGATCTTTTTACCAGTCAACATATCCCTCACTCCTCCCGGTTATTTACTTCAGCCCTGCATCCCATTAAAGAGATAATCAGGAAGGCTAACCCCAGAAGCAAACCAACCTGTGCGAGCCGCTTCATTTTAAACTTGCCTCCCTGAAAGCATAAAAAAGAGAGTCCCTGCAAATAGGTTAAAACAAATCTTACACTTTAATTATAATGCAACTGGCAAACATCGGCATGGACATTGAAAGATGTATCAGTTGGTAACAAAAAGGCGAACCGGACTACAGCCGGGCTGCTTCCCACAGCTCCACCGCCAGCTTCTCCAGGTAATCGCTGTTCTCCAGTTTGGCCAGCCATTCTTCGGGAATGGCTTCTATCCCCAGTCCCGCCCCGGAGATAGCTCCGGTCATGCAGGCGATAGTGTCTGCATCGCCGCCCAGGCTGACCGCTTCTACCACCGCATCGGCATAAGAATGGGGATGACGAAGGGCACAGCAGATCGCCGTGGGCACGGCATTAAAAGCTTCGATGCCGTGGCCCAGGACCGAGGCAATTTCGGCTGGATTATCCGTTCCCAGCAGGTTCTTGATCTGGTCCAGCTTCTGAAGGTACAGTCCCTCTTTGGCCTGTTCCTGCAGCCGGGCCAGAATTTCTCCGGGGGAAAGGAGAGGTTCGCTGTTAGCTGCCAGGGCAACTGCCAGAGCCTGCAGGAAGGCCCCTTCCTGGCCCCAGGGGTGAGTATGGGTAATTTTACTTTGCCCGCGGGCTGCTGTGGCCATATTACCAACGTCCTCCCGGTAAAATAATCCCACCGGTGCTGTGCGCATGGCTGAACCGTTACCGTAAGATCCCCCCGGGTAGATGTCTTCTGCTGCTTCATTCCAGGAAGCACCGGCCTTGATTTTTTGAAAGATCCTGGGAGGACCCGCCCCGTAACCCCGCCAGGGCTCCCGGTCAAAGTTCCTGATAAATACTTCAGTCATGTGGTGGCCGTCAAAACCGCCGCAGGCAATCAGCGATTCGGTAACTCCGATGGCCATGTGGGTATCATCCGTGTAACGGAAGCGGGTTCTTTCCGCTGCTGATGCCAGAACCTGGCTTGCTGTGGTCGGCCAGGCCCCCTCAAATGGTGCACCAAGGGCATCGCCTGCGGCCAGCCCCAGCAGGCACCCTCGAAATTTTGACTTAAAATAATCGTCGTTTTTGCGGCTCGATCCAGTCATCTAAACGTCTCCCTGCTGCAGTTAAGATTTTCATCAAGCAAGTATTTTCTTGATGATGTGATAAATCATATTGTAGAGTCTTTGTCATCTTTTGAGAGAGAAAGGTGCTCTCTATATAATGGTAATATGGCAGGTTGGAGTAGTCAACTGCCGTTTCCCAAATCAGCACCCTGGGTATTAACTTATTAACTTATTGCCATAATTATTCTTCTTGACGGTTGGTGCTTGTATTATTTAAATAAGTTAATAAGTTAATACCCAGGGTGCGGCTGTCTTAAACTGCCCGGCGGAACAATACCAGGTTGAAAGCGGAAGTGCATGATCTCTGAGCCCCGGGGTAAAACAAAATTATTATTTGGGAAAGTTTTTATTTCCGCTTAAACCCTTTTAAAGATATTTATTTTATGATAATATAATATCACATTATTCGGAATGATTCCGAATAGGAATTTTATTGCTATTATTTTTTTATAAAAGGAGAGAAATGATGACTGATGCAGTGAAGTTAAAAACGGTAAAAATCATTGTCCTGGTGACCTACCTGATTATGATTGTGGTGAACGGGCTGGCCAATGCTCTTCCGATTAACAACCTGTCTACGGGGGAAGTATCCGACTCATTTCCCAATCTTTTTGCCCCCACCGGTCTTACTTTTTCCATCTGGGGTTTGATCTATTTATTGCTTGCCGCCTATACCCTTTACCAGCTGGGACTCTTCCGGGAAAAACAGGGGAAGGATAGGAATGCTTTACTGGTTAAAATAGGGGTTCTCTTTTCAGTTTCGTCCCTGGTCAACGCTCTCTGGATTTTTTCCTGGCATTATCTCAGTATCGGTCTTTCCCTGGTCCTGATGCTGATTCTGCTGGTTCTCCTGATTGTCATTAACCTGCAGACCCACCGCGAAAAACTCACCGGGCGTGAAGCGTTCTTCATCCGCCTGCCCTTTGCCGTTTATTTCGGCTGGATTACCGTAGCCACCGTAGCCAATGTCACCGCCCTGCTTGTTTTCTCCGGCTGGAATGCTTTTGGCATTGCCGAACCAACCTGGGCTGTGCTGATCATTGCTGTCGGCCTGCTAATCGGGGCGGTCACAACCTACAGGCTGGGCAGCATCGCCTACGGCCTGGTGATTATCTGGGCCTATATCGGGATCTGGATCAAGCATGCTTCGGCGGGTGGCTTCGCCGGCAGCTATCCGGCAGTCATTGTCACGGTCATAATTTCCATTGTCATTATGGCAGCTTTGCTCGTTTATATGGTGTTCAGGGGGAAAGGAAAAGCTGCGGCAGCCGCCTAAAAAAGAATGATCTTGCCCTGCCCAGGCCGCCGGTGGATTAAACAACAAAGCCGGGCCCTGCCCTTCGGACTTACGCAGGATGCCCGGTTTTTATTATTACGCTGTGCTGCTTTTACTTTTAGAACCTTTCGGGGTCACGGAAATAAGTACCGAGTTGTCAAGCCGCTTTCCAGGGTTCTCGATTCCCTGTTTTAATGATTAATCTTTAATCTTTAACACTGTGTACCAAGTTATCAAGTTAATAGGGCCCAAGGGGCACTTATTTTATGTTGAAAAGTCAAAGACCAGATTGGTGTATTTACCCGACATCTGTTCGGCATAGGCTACTTTAAACAGCACATCGTCGTCGTAAGCCAGCTCTGGTGTAGGAACCTCCAGGCAGTCTACTTGCCCTGGCTCGTCCGTTTCCGGGTTAAAATCTTTTACTACCATTACGGCTTTCAATTTGAAGGCCTCATTTTTTGGGGCAGGCAACTCTTTCACCTGCCCGCATCTCTTTGCTTTAAGTCAGAAACATGGGCACACCCATAAAATCTCTAATATTCGGGCGGTAGGTTTCGATATTGTAGTAAGCAGGCACATCGACCCGTTTGACCCCGGATAGGACGATATTGACAGGCACGGTGGTATACTTGCCGCCGTGCAGGGCTACCATCTTGCCGGTGTCGCTGCGGCAGATTAGCTGCATGGCCAGGTGCCCGAAGGACATGGCCACCATCCGGTCCAGTGAATCAGGAGAACCGGAGCGCATGAAGTAAGCCACCTGCTGAAATACAATGTCGATCCCGTTACGCTCTTTAATTTCTTCGGCCACTATGGCCCCGATGCCGCCCAGCTTGCGGTGACCGTAGGCATCGGCTTCGCCCCTTTCGATGATGTTCCCTTCTTCCATCACTGCCCCCTCGGAAATGGTGACAATAGCATAATTGGAGGGGTTGTTGTGCCGGTCTTCTTCCAAAAACCGGCACAGCCTGTTGATATCAAAGGGTACCTCCGATATAATGGCCCGGTCGACATAGGATAGGTAAGAGGTGATCAGGCTCGTTTCGCCGGAATGGCGTCCAAAAAGTTCGATTACCCCGATTCGCTCGTGCGAGCCGATGGTCGTGCGCATATTGGTGATAAAATCAACGCTGCGGGTCACCGCCGTGGAGAATCCTATGCAGTAATCGGTGCCGAAAACATCGTTATCCATGGTTTTCGGGATGGCCACCACCGGTACCCCTTCCTTGTGCAGGCGCACCGAGTAGCTCAGTGTATCGTCTCCGCCAATGGTCACCAGGACATCGAGGCCGAGGTGATCGATCACCCGCAAAATGTGATCGGTATAATCCATTGTTCCTTCATCGTCGATGGGCCGGCCGAGATCCGACCCGGCCAGGAAATCGGGGATATCTTTCTTTTGCACCTTCTGCGGGTTGGTCCTTGAAGTGTGGAGAAAAGTCCCACCCGTCCGGTCGATAGTGCGCACGTCGTAATAATTAAGCTCCCCGGCCAGCTTTTCACTGCCGGTCGGGTCTTCCGGATTGTAATTCAAAAGGCCTTTCCAGCCCCGGCGAATGCCAATT
Organism: Bacillota bacterium; assembly: GCA_018400435.1. Classification (GTDB taxonomy): domain Bacteria; phylum Bacillota; class Dethiobacteria; order DTU022; family DTU022; genus M55B129. The sequence goes on from JAGYMW010000052.1 coordinate 9,461, forward strand.
ACCCGGCAGTTATTCTCCAGGGCACTCATTACAAATGCTTTCATGCAGGGGTTGAGCCCCGGGACGTCACCCCCGCCGGTAAGCAAACCGATAGTCTTTTTCTTCATGGTTATTCTCCTCGCAATATACAATTCAGCCATATCGCTGTATGTGTCAACCGACTTTACCAGATTTTATATCCACAGTCAATAACAGGAGGACGTGATATTATTACATAATTTAGTGGTCTACTTTTAATGGCCCAAAATGCCGAAACTCAAATGGCCGTTGACACACGGGAAAAAGTGTCTGCTATCCTGCAGCCCATTTTTCAATCTGCAGATCTTTAATTCTGCGAAATTCCTTTTCATTACTGGTGATTAGAGTGCCGTTGTTGGCTATCACTGTTGAAGCTATAATCAAATTATTTAGACCGACAGGTGTCCCTTTTTTGGCCAGACCGGACCTGATCCTGGCATAAATCTCTGCCGCTCTGCTATCAAAGGGGATAACCTCAAAGGGAAGCAGAAATTGCTCCACCCTTGCAGAATTATCTTCCCCTTTTTTACTTTTTGCTGCACCATACAGAAGTTCGGTTTTCACAATGAAGGCTATTTTAATTTCACTTACTGTGTGGGAGTGAATTTTTTCAAATAAGCAGGGATATAAACCCTTTAAATAATAGATGCAGATACTGGTATCCGGGTAATAAGCCATTCCTTAAAGTTCCTCCCTGGGGGTATCCGAGGGGAAATCTTTAATAGATTCGATACAAAAACTGTCATCTTTAATTGAACCGAACAGGCCTTAATAATTGCCCGGTCACTCTTTTTCCAAATGTTCCGCAAGCCTTCCGCTTACCCATTTAGAGATCGAAGTGTTTTCCAGTTTAGCTTCCTTTTCAATTTATTTCAGGGTTTTTGCATCAACATAAAGAGATATCGGGGCATAGCACAACCTCCCACACTCAATGTATAATATATATTATACTTGCAATTGCAAGTATTTTAAAGTAATACAAACTGGGAAATTCTGGTACCAAATGTTTGCTTATTTTCTGTGGATATACCTTTTATGAGAGCCACTCTGATGGGAGAACAGATTAACCAGATCCGGGATATAGTCCGGATAGAATGGCTGTCCTTGCAGGCTGGCAATCAAATTTTATCGAGGCGTATAGCTTGTAATCATACTACCGGTTGTTGTCTCCGCAGGACACAGCAGCCATGTTAATAAATCAGGGTAGATCTTTTTGCATAGCACTGGTTGGTTGATCCGTTTTTGAATTGATTTGCCTTCCTTTGCCCTTATGCCCATCCGCAGGTTTGACCATAACAGAGGCCGGGCCCGAAATGTTTTCAGCTCTCTGAAATATTTTCAGGCCTGGCCCCGGTGCATCCTGTACCCTTCCAGTTCAAATCATAATATTATTGATACCCTGCCCTCAGGCGAGGTCAAACCGGTCGGCATCCATTACCTTGTTCCAGGCGCTGACGAAATCGTGCACTAACTTTTCGCCGGCATCTTTGGAAGCATAGACTTCAGCGATAGCCCGCAGCTCGGAATTGGAGCCGAAGATCAGGTCAACGCGGGTGCCGGTCCACTTCAGCTCTCCCGTTTTGCGGTCCCGCCCTTCGAAGATATCATTATCTTCGGCGGTCGGCTGCCAGACCGTGCCCATGTCCAGCAAATTGACAAAAAAGTCGTTGGTCAGGCTTTCGGGAGTCCCGGTGAAAACGCCGTGCGGGGACTGCCTGTAATTGGCATTCAGCATCCGCATTCCGCCGACAAGCACAGTCATTTCCGGGGAAGTTAGGCCCAGCAGCTGGGCCCTGTCTACGAGCATCTCCTCGGTGGAAACGGCATACTTTTCCCTGCTGTAGTTGCGGAAACCGTCCGCTTTCGGCTCCAGGACGGCGAATGCTTCCACATCGGTCTGCTCCGGTTGGGCATCGGTGCGCCCCGGGGTAAAGGGAACAGTTATCTCATAGCCGGCTTTTTGGGCCGCCTGTTCAATTCCCACACAGCCGGCCAGGACGATCAAATCGGCCAGGGATACTTTCTTGTTATCCGTCCGCCCGCTGTTGAAATCATCCCGGATTTTCTCCAGGGATTTCAGCACATTCTGCAGCTTTTCAGGTTCGTTTACCTGCCAGTCCTTCTGGGGGGCCAGCCTGAGCCGCGCCCCGTTGGCGCCGCCCCGCTTATCGGAGCCGCGGAAAGTGGAAGCCGCTGCCCAGGCCACTCCGACCATCTGCGGGATAGAAAGGCCGGAAGCGGCAATTTTGCTCTTTAAGGTCTTAATATCCTGGTCGTCAACCAGCTCATGATCCACCTCCGGAACCGGATCCTGCCAGATTAGATCCTCTTCCGGGACTTCCGGGCCCAGGTAGCGCGAGCGCGGGCCCATATCGCGGTGGGTCAGTTTGAACCAGGCCCGGGCGAAGGCGTCGGCAAACTCTTCCGGATTTTCCTGGAAATGCTTGGCGATGGGCCTGTAGATCGGGTCCATTCGCAAAGAGAGATCGGCCGTGGTCATGATAGTTGTCTGCTTGCTGTCGGGATCGTGGCCGTCGGTGACCAGGTCTTCTTCATCGGGATCAACGGGTACCCACTGCCAGGCCCCGGCAGGGCTCTTGACCAGGTTCCAGTCATATTTGAAAAGAACATCAAAATATTTATTATCCCATCTGATCGGGGTGGGGGTCCAGGCGCCGTCGATCCCGCTGGTGCAGGTATAGCTGCCCGTGCCGCTGCCCTCGCTGTTTTTCCAGCCCAGGCCCTGCTCTTCAATGGGGGCTGCTTCGGGCTCGGGCCCCAGGTGTTCGGCGCTTACTGCCCCGTGGCACTTGCCAAAGGTATGGCCGCCGGCGACCAGGGCTACAGTTTCCTCGTCGTTCATGGCCATGCGGGCGAAAGTTTCGCGCACGTCCTTGCCCGAGGCGAGAACATTGGGCTGGCCGTCTGGCCCTTCCGGGTTAACGTAGATCAGGCCCATCTGCACGGCAGCCAGGGGATTTTCCAGTTCCCGGTCTCCAGAGTAGCGCTCATCACCGCCGAGCCACTCTTCCTCGGCTCCCCAGTAGACATCCTCTTCCGGTTCCCAGATATCTTCCCTGCCCCCGGCATAGCCGAAGGTTTTGAAACCCATCGATTCCAGGGCAACATTACCGGCCAGGATCATCAGGTCGGCCCAGGAGATCTGCCGGCCATACTTCTGCTTGATCGGCCACAGCAGTCGCCGGGCCTTGTCGAGGTTGGCGTTGTCGGGCCAGCTGTCGAGCGGCGCGAACCGCTGCGTGCCGTAGCCCGCCCCGCCCCGGCCGTCGGCCACGCGGTAGG
>JAGYMW010000053.1 GCA_018400435.1 Bacillota bacterium
GGGTGATTTTGTCATGCTCGACCGGGAAAGCGATGAAAATGGACCGGCCGTAATCCATGCTGTTCTGGGCAGGAAAAGTGTTTTTGAACGGAAAGCGGTTGGCACTGCTCATGAGGTGCAGGTTGTCGCTGCCAACATTGATACTGCTTTTATCTGCATGGCTTTAAACAGGGATTTTAACCTTCGTCGGCTTGAACGTTACCTGGCCATAGCCTGGTCCGGCGGCGCGCTTCCCGTGGTGGTGCTGACCAAAGCGGATTTATGCGAAGATGTGGAAGAAAAGCTTTCGGCAACCGAGGCAGTTGCTCCAGGTGTGGATATACTGGTGACGACTGGCCTAACCGCTGACGGTTGGACTGAGCTGAAAAAATATATTGCTTACGGGGAAACAGTGGCCTTTATTGGTTCATCCGGAGTGGGCAAATCTACCCTGATTAATCGTCTGCTGGGCGTAGAAGCTCTTGAAACAGGGGAAACAAGAAGCGACGGCAAGGGCCGCCATGTCACCACCAGGAGAGAGTTAATCCTTACTCCCGCAGGCGGGGCGGTCATTGATACTCCGGGAATGCGGGAGCTCGGTGTTGACAGTGTGAATCTGGCCAGTTCCTTTGCCGATATCGATGAGCTGGCTGAAAAATGCCGTTTTCGGGACTGCAGCCATGACCGCGAACCGGGCTGCGCGGTCAGAAAAGCGATAGGCGAGGGCCTGCTCGACGAAAAGAGGCTCGAGAATTACCGCAAGCTGAAGAAAGAAGCTCGCTACGAAGGGTTGAATTCCAGGGAGATAGAAAAAGAAAAGAGCAATGAGATATTTTCCGGCTTTGACGGAGTAAAAAATTTCCGCGATTACATCAAGCACAAAAGCAAACATTCAAGGTGATCGGTTTAACAGTTAGATGATTAAATTTGACCCTGCAGGAATTTTTTCCGCACTGCGGGGTTAAATTTTTCTATAGCATAACGCAGCATAGTCCGGGGCATTTCCCGGTACCGTGTTTTCAGGAAAGCAAACTCTGTTTGATAATCTATTTTGCCGATTTCCCGTAGCATCCAGCCTGTTGCCTTGTGAATCAGGTCGTGGTCGTGGTGGAGTAGGGAATCGATAATCTGAAGGGCGTCGCTGAAGTCGCCCTGCTTGATGAAATAAAAAGTGGACAGGACGGCAATGCGCTGTTTCCACAATTCACCGGAGCCGGCCAGCCTGTAAAGGATAGTCCTTTCTTTTTTATATTCATACAGATGTTGCCCGAGAATGTACGGGGCAGATGAATCAACCAGGTCCCAGTTGTTGATGCCCTGCAGGCTGGCCAAATAAAAGTCAACCAGGGCCTGCTTTTCCTGTTCTTCTCCTGCCCGATCATATTTATAGACCAGGATGAAGAGGGCAGTTTGCCTGTGCTCATGATAAGGGCTGTTCATTAAGTCTTTAAGCTCCTCCAGACTGATGGATCGGAAATGACTGCGGGCTATTTTCCGCTGATCAGGTACTTTAATGCCCAGGAAAAGATCTCCTTCACCGTAACCGCCCGGATATGCCCGAAAGAATTTGAGCATAAAATCAGCTTTTTCCGGTTTTTTTAGTTCATTCAGTTTTTCTCTGATTGCTGCCGCTTCACTCATTTATGCTGCCTCCTTCTTTATCTCAGATACACCTGTGCCGGCAGGGATGTAAACTCATTATTTTCCCCTTTTCACCGGTTAGATAGAAGAGCCGGATCATTGTGCTCCCTCCACCGGGCTGTCTTCACCTGCTCCGGGATCGGAATACGTCTCAGCCAGCCAGTCTTCAACCAAATGCCAGATGGTATCTTTTTCAAGGCCCCGTCTCCAGCCGGCAATCCCGGCAAGATTATAACGTTCAACAAGCTCCAGCCGATAAAACATAGAAGCAGTGTCTTCAAGCCACATTATATAATCAAGATCCTCTTTACTGTAAGAAGCGACATGCTGCTTTGCTTCCAAATCCCAGTAGATTTCCGCTTCATTCTCTTCCATTATTTCCGAAGCTCGCTGCATGGAATAGGACCAGCAGTCCAGCACCAGAGGTTCATCGCCAGAATTGTCAATCTCCCAGAGGCGGGTATAAAAGGGAACCCCCAGGATCAATTTCTCAGCAGGCACTTCCTGTAGGATTCGGCGGAGGCCATGCTCAACCCAGGGCAGGGAAGAGACGGACCCTGCGGTCGCTGATGCGCTGTAGTGTTCATCGTAGGCCATCAGGATAAGGTAATCTGCTTCGGCGGCCAGAGCACCCCTGTCATATCCGGTGCTCCAGTATTCAGAACTGGAGATCATTGTCACATCAACGGAGAGGACCAGGTTTTCCTCGCGGCACCGTTCGGCCAGCTCGGAGATGAAACGGGTGAAAAGGTTACGGTAGTCGGCATGAAAATTTTCAAAGTCGATGTTTATCCCATCAAAATCATAATATAAGGCCAGGTCAATCAATTCATTGACAATTTTACGCCTGATCCAGTATCGGCTCAGGACAATAGCCGTCATTTCAGGATCAAACGAATTGGTAACCAGGGGCCATATTTCATAACCACCTTCCCTAGCCCAGTTCAGATAATTTTTATCCACATGGTTGTCTATTGTCCCTGCTTTATTAATGATATTGAACCAGGTCGGCGATACTACCTGGACCGGGTTCATCGGACCGATGGCAGCGGGATCTGGAGCAACGGGTGCATATTCCCAGACTAAAACCAGTGGAGGAACAGGTGGAACTTCATCTTTCACCACCGGTTCTTCCGGGGGTTCATCTCGAGTGAATAGGAAGAAAAGAAGTATAGTAAAAAGAAAAATTATGACAGCAATGATAGCTATCGGAAAGAAGTTTGGATTGCCAGAAAAGCGATTTTTTATGTGGCATCCCCTGTTAAATTCCGGCAAGAGAGGTTAACCTCCATGTTAGAATTTAGCTGCTGATATGAAAAAATAGTTAACTTAGTATAGCATAATTGTTCTGGCTCCGAAATTTATGCGGAAAACAAGATTGACCCTCTTTTGATATTTTTTAATGAGCGATGTAGTTTTAGTCGTAAGCCTTGTTTCATAAGGCAAGTTGTCTGTCAGTCTGTGTCAGGTGAAAACTGTCTTATAAATGTTAATGACGACTTTTACGGGCATGATTATTTAATTATCCTTCAGGTAATATTTCGACATGAATGAACTGATATACCTTCGGTAAAATTTTATTTGAGTGTTTGCGGCTCCTTGTTAGCTCAAACTTTAAAAGCTATAATGGTACTGTTCAAGCGATTAATTCTTAGCAAGTCACCGACCAATCAAAAGAAAGGCGAAAGGAGGTTTTCAAAATGCGGCGAAGCAAGGCGGCAGGCGAAACGATGTACGAAGGCATGGGTATCAATTGCTTGTCAGAAGCGGCGATTGATCGAATACACGACGCCACGTTGGAAGTATTAAAATTCACCGGCGTTAAAGTGTACAGTGAAGAAGCGCTGGAGATTTATCATGGCGGCGGCTGTATGGTTGATAAAGAGAAAAGGACAGTTTATTTTCCATCTTACATAGTGGAAGATTGCATCCGCTCCGCACCGGCCAGTGTTGTTCTGGCTGCCCGCAATCCGGAACAAGATTATGTAATGGGCGGTGAGCGGGTAGGTTTTTGCAACTTTAGCTGTGGAGTCCAGGTTGTTGATATCGAGGATGGTACCGTTCGCGATTCAACGAAAAAGGACACAGTGGATATTGCCAGGCTGGTTGACTATCTTGACCATTACGACATCCTCGATTGTCCGGTTATCCCCAGGGATGTAAATCAGAAGGTTTTCCCGCTACATAATTATGAAGCGATGATTTCAAATACCAGCAAACACTGCAGCACGGCCCCATTTAACTTTCGGCTGGCAGAGCTGATTATCGAGATGGCTTCGGCTGTGGCTGGCGGCAAAGACAAACTGCGGGAGAGGCCGATTATTTCAGCGGATGTCTGTCCTCAGAGCCCGCTCTCTCTAGCCCGGGAAACCTGTGAAACGATTATTTCCTACGCCAGGCACGAAATTCCAGTCAATGTTCTTTCCATGGCCCTGGCCGGCGGGACAAGCCCGGTGACCTTGGCCGGGACGCTGGTTACCCATAATGCCGAAGTGCTGGCCGGTATTTGTCTTACCCAGCTGACCAAACGGGGCGCACCGAACATATACGGCAGTTCAACGACAATAATGGAGATGCGCCGCGGCACCGCTACTGTGGGATGCCCGGAAATGGCAATTTTGGATGCCTGTGTGGCGGCTATGGCCAGGAGATATCGAATCCCCAGTTTTTTGGCCGGGTCATAGACAGACAGTAAGATTGGTGACCTTCAGGCTGGTCAGGAACGCACTTTATCACTCATGACCGCAGCGTTGGCAGGAGCCAACATGATATACGGTCTTGGCATGGTAGAGTCGGGAATGACCATGGATCTGGGCCTTCTGGTTGCCGACAATGAATTTGTTCGCATGATCAGGCGCATGCTGGACGGTGTTCCCGTCAATGACGATAGCCTTGCCGTTGACATGATCAGGAAAGTGGGCATCGGCGGCGAATTTGTCACCAACCAGCATACCTATGATAATTTCAGGGAAAACCAGGTGCAAAGCGACCTGATCGATCGCAACACCCGCGGTGTCTGGAAGGATGCGGGCGCCAAAGATATGCATACCCGCTGCAATGAAGCGGCTAAAGAAATTTTGGCTGCCCATAAACCGGAGCCGCTGCCCGATGGGGTGGCCAAAACACTGCGGGATATTATTACCGAGGCGGAAAAAGAATTCACCGGGTAAAAAGAAGGAGGCCGCAAGGCCTCCTTCAATACATCTATTTCTGCATAGCTGCAGCAGGTGCTGCCACAGCCTGCGGCCGAACTCTTTTCCGATGCAGTCAGGCCTGATGTAAAAAGTATTTGAGCTAACCTGAATTTCCTTCCGGTTTAATGCAGAAAAAGACGGTGATTGTTCCGCCCTTTTCCATGATCCGACCAATACTTATATTCAGGTCTGTTTCATTCATCCAAAAAAGGGATATAAAGCCGGCCATGTAGCGCTCGTCATGAAAGCAATTTATTTCATCCCTGTCATCCCAACTGCTCGTTGAGCCAATACTGAAAATGATCACTGTTTATTAAATTATACAGGATAGCAGTCTTTCCTATGTATAAAAAACGATCTATAATATTATTAAATAAAGGCCGGTTCAAAAAGATTTTATGCCTCTTTCCTGCCGGTAATAAATTTTAGGGAGGTTTGTTAAATATGTGTATGATCACCGTTTATAAAGGCGAAATGAGTGAAGAAAACAAACTGGTGGATAATGTATCCAGGTATACCCTTGATTTGGCTGAGGGTAGATTAACGGTATTCCCCATGCTTAAAGAACCGCAGGAATTTAAAATTAATAAAAATGTAAGCTGGGATGAAAGTAACGACTCCATGATTATTGACTGACCTGTACCGGGAGATGAATAGTGAACGGGACAGGCAGTACTCTTGACGGATAGTTGATATGTAAAATGCTCCGGTTTCTTCAAAAGCCGGAGCATTTGTCTGGGTAGAAATATTGTTCCGCAAAAGCGGTTCCCTGTTGAAGTTTCGTTTCAGATTCAGGCACTTTCAATGTATATTCGAGATTTGACCCTTTTCCAATAATTCTACTTCTGCCGCAAATTGTTGTAAATCATTTTTGATACTGGGATTTTCGCCGTAAATTTTTTCATGGTAGCCGTGCAGCAGAAGCAAACAATCTTTAAATGTTTCGAGCGATAGGAGAATCCCGCAGGGAAGGCCGTTTTTTAAGATAGCCTTAATTCCCGTTTTTTTGAGTTCTTCAAAAACCTTTTCTGTCTTACCTTCCTCAAATCTGGAAATTGGTACAGCAAACCTGGTGCAATCTTTACTCATAAGGTTTTCAGACATAATGATCTCCTCCTTAATTATGAAATATTAAGTAGTTTAGTAACAAATATATTTATATAACAGGTCAGCAAATAATTCAAGATATTTACAAAAAAAATTTGTGCCATAGATTGGTTTGCACCTTTTTCTATTTGACCTTCATCGTTTTATCTCCTTTTCTGTTACGAAAGTCAACTTTGGTTCCCTGCCGGTAATTGCTTTAAAGCTGAAACTGGGATAAAGAGCCAGCAGGTTGAAGCCGCTTTTTTTAAGCAGGGTAGAAACCAGTTCCGGGGGATATTCTTTTTCGCAGTGCTGCTCCTGAAATATTTCAAACCCGCCCTTTTCATTCTGCATGGTGACAGTAAGGTTGACGGACCAGATTTCTACCAGCGGGTCGAAGCTACTTTCCCATACAAGGGTCATATTGCCAAGATTTGCTCTTGATATTTCACCGTTGTCCCCGGCCGGCCGCAATTTTGGCCTGGTCAGATCAAAAATGAAAAGAGAGCCGGGTTTTAAAATAGAGTAAATCGCGGTCAGGGCTACAAGCAGATCCTCTTCTTTTAGCAGGTAATTGAGCCCATCCTGGAATAACAGGGCCAGGTCATAAACAGGCGAAAGGTCGAGCTGCCTGAGGTCCTGGCTTAAAAAATCAACTTGCAGGCCTTCTGAGGCTGCTTTTAAACGGGCATGCTGCAACATGGCGGTGGAAAGATCAACCCCCGTTATCCGGTAGCCGCGTCGGGCAAAGGGCAGGGTAGATCTGCCGGTGCCGCAGGCCAGGTCGACCAAGGTATACGGATGCTTGGAGAAACGACTGAGCAGTTGTTCTACATAATCAGCCCAGCTCTCATAATCAACACTTTCCATTATCCGGTCGTAAAAAGCGGCAAATTTTTCATAGGGTTCATAAATCTCAGGCAAGTGCAACCCGCCTTTGACATAGTGATAGTGATTTTTATCAGCTGCAAACCCGGCATCTCTGGATGCCGGGTTAAAAAGGTCTTGCTGTGAGGTATCACTTTAATTATAAGTGATTTAGCAATTAATCGTCTACTGCTCTTAAGAACCATGGGGATGATAATTCCCTGTGGAAATTTTGACCAGCATTTTTTTAACTCGTTCTGTATAATATGTGTATAATAATATGAACAAGATTGTCTTGACGCCCCATAGATTTTACGGTTTTCTATTGAGCAGGGGGATAGCTGCTTTCTATTGAATTAAACATGGTCGAAGCAAGTCATAATATCAAGAAAGAAGGGACAGTATGATCAGTTCTGCAGCGATTACCGCAATGGTCTTTACTTTATTGATATGCTTCGGGATGCCAATTGCCCTGGCAATCTGGTTTTACCGGAAAGGACGTTATGCTAAAGTAGCCCTTTTTGTCGGCGCAGCGGTTTTCCTCGTTTCCCAGGTTTTTATCCGTATTCCCCTGCTTAATGCTGCTTCGGGGATGGCCTGGTATCAACAGATGGCGGCCAATCTTTTTTTAATTGCCCTGTTTCTATCCCTGACCGCCGGTATTTTTGAAGAGGTGGGCCGTTATCTCGGTTTCCGTTTCTTCCTGAAGAAACATCTCACCTGGAAAAACGGTGTTGCTTTTGGCATCGGCCACGGGGGGATAGAAGCGATTGTCTTAACCGGTTTTTCGTACATCAACAACCTTGTTTACAGCGTTTTAATCAATACGGGAGCATTTACTGAAACAATTGCTCCCCAGGTGGGATCGGAAATGGCCGCCTACATTCAGAACCAGTTGCTCAATGTACCTCCGTATATGTTTGCTGTAGCCGGCCTGGAGAGGGCTTTTACGATTATCATCCACATAGCCCTGTCCCTGGTTGTCATCAAGGCGCTGGTCGAAAAGCGACCGGTATTTATCATTTATGCCATACTCCTGCACACCATTGTCAACCTGCCAGCGGTGCTGATTCCAGGACTGGGATACAACATTTTGCTTGCGGAGTTATATTTACTGGTGCTTGCTGTTTTGGGGTGGTGGTTTATCAATCGCAGCCGGGCAACCCTCGCTGTCGAAACAGGCAACACAGATTAATTGGCAGTACTGAACAGACCAGATAAGGAAAAGGTGATACAATAAGCGTTTTCTTTTTTGATCTTGATGGAACCCTGTTGGACAAAAACACTGCCTCCTGCCTCCAGCTGTCGAAGCAATCCGCCTGCTGCTGATTGTGATAATTCCCATCCTGGGATATGATATTCCTTACAGGGAAAATAATATTATCGGCAGGTTAAAATATGTTTGGTTATGCGGTTGCCAATATAGATAAATTAACAGATGAAGAAATGGAGCAGTACCGGTCGTGTTACTGCGGCTTGTGTAAAGCCCTGCGTGAACGGCACGGCATTGCAGGCCGTTTTACCCTGACCTACGATATGACCTTCCTTGTTCTTCTTCTAACTGCTTTTTATAAAATGGATAAAAGAGAAGGTAAGGAGAGATGCCTTCCCCATCCGCTCAAACCTCACCGCTACTGGGTAAGCGAGATTACCGGTTATGCTGCCGATATGAATTTGTTTTTAGCCTACCACAACCTGCTTGATAACTGGCAGGATGATCAAAGTTTATTTTCCCTCTGGGGGGCAAAATTGCTGGCCCACAAAGCGGATCTGATCAGGAAGAGGTACCCCCGCAAATGTGCTGCATTCGAAGCATATCTGGAGGATCTAGCCGCAATGGAAAAAAGGGGTGAGATGAACCCTGACCTGCCAGCCAATTGTTTTGGCAACCTGATGGGCGAAATCATTTTTTTTAAAGAAGATCAGTACAGTAATCTCTTGAAAGCCTTCGGCAGTTCTTTGGGAAAGTTTATTTATATTATGGATGCGGCCGTAGATTTGAAAGACGATCTGAAAAAAGAAAGCTATAATCCATTGACTACCCGTTCCTCGGAAGATTTTGATGAAATTTTATTCTTGCTCATGGGAGATTGTGCCGAAAAATATAAACAGTTAAAACTGGATCCAGATCTTTCTCCGGACAAAGGCCTTATTGAAAATATCCTTTATTCGGGCATCTGGACAAGATATCAGGCAACAGAAAAAAATCGACAAAGGAGCACAGCAAAAGTTGATACCCGATCCTTATAAAGTGCTCGGGGTTTCTCCAACATCGACGGATGAAGAGATAACCAAGGCTTATCGTCGGCTGGCAAAGAAATATCATCCCGATCTTAACCACGGGAACCCCGAGGCGACGAAGAAAATGAGTGAAATTAACGCTGCTTATGAACAGATTAAAAGTGGTAAAGCGGCGCAGGGCAGCAGTCAGGAAAGTGCCTATAGAAGTTACGGTTCCTACGGCAGCGGAGGACCCTTTGGCGGTTTTGGCAACTATAATCACGGATGGCAGCAAAACCGGAGCTATTCTGAATTTGACCAGGTCAGGAATTACATTTTCGCCGGCTACTACCGGGAAGCGCTGAATATCCTGTCTGGCATCAATAATCGCAGTGCTGAATGGCATTACTACAGCGCTGTTGCCAATGCCGGCCTCGGTAATAAAATTACTGCCCTGGAGCAGGCTAAAAAAGCTGTGGCCATGGATCCGAACAACCTGGAATACCGTCGTTTCCTGGCCCATCTTCAGCAGGGTGGAGAAGCTTACCGGCAGCAGAGCCGCAGCTATGGGATGCCGATATGTGTTATCCCCCAAATTTGTTTAACCCTTTGCCTGGCCCGGATGTGCTGTACCTTTTGCGGAAGGCCTTTTTGCTAAGAAGATAAATTATCCGTCAAGAAGATACGCAGCCTGATAGAGGCTGCGTTATCTTTATGGCTACGCATTACAATTAAATTGCTGGCCTGGTTTATCCCCTTGCCCTCACAAGACCAAATTTTTTAGCCAGCTCCAGGACTGGAATGGGAATCAAAGCCAGAAGCAGGGCGTAAAGATAAAACTCTGCCGTCAGTATTGTTAAGCTGAACGTAAAGGCGAGGAAGGGAGTAAAGGCGATGATCAGCACAAGGACAACCGAAAGGCCTGCTGCGTAAGTGAGATATTTGTTTGTAAAGGGGCCGATTTTAAACAGAGAGTGAGTGGAACGCATATTGAAAGAATGCAAGACCTGTGATAGGGCCAGAACCAGGAAAGCCATGGTCCGGCCGGTATTAATGTCGCCGGTGCTGTTCCATCCTGCTACAAAGCCAACCAGTGCCAGAATGGCAAACATTGATCCCTGCAGGAGAACCTGCAAACCCAGCCCACCGGCAAAAATACTTTCGTTTTTGGGCTTTGGTTTGCGTTCCATTACATCTTCTTCCACTGGTTCCATTCCCAGGGCTATAGCGGGAAAGCTGTCTGTTACAAGATTAATCCATAAAAGTTGCATTGATAAAAGCGGAGTTTGTTTCCAGATCAGCATAGCCAGAAATACGGCCAGCAGTTCCCCGATGTTTGTTCCCAGCAGAAAGCCAACCACTTTTTTGATGTTGTCGAAAATTCCGCGCCCCTGGCGGACTGCTTCAACGATGGTGGCAAAATTGTCGTCCGTCAGGATCATGTCGGATGCTTCCTTGGCTACGTCAGTTCCCGTAATACCCATGGCACAGCCAATATCGGCTGTTTTAAGTGCGGGTGCGTCATTGACTCCATCTCCGGTCATAGCGACAACTGCTTCCCGCTGCTGCCAGGCCTGGACGATCCGTATTTTATCGGAAGGTGAAACCCGGGCATAAACGGAAATTTTATCGACCCTTTCACGGAACTCATCCTCGGTCATCGCAGCCAGTTCTTTACCGCTGACCTTTTCATCTCCCTCAAGGAGGATACCCAGCCTGCCGGCAATTGCTGAAGCGGTGAGAAGATGGTCGCCGGTGATCATAACCGGTTTAATACCGGCCAGGCGGCAGAGTGAGACTGCCTGTTTAGCTTCAGGCCTTGGGGGATCGATCATGCCCAGTAAACCCAGGAAGGTTAGACCCTTTTCCAGCTGTTCAGGCGTTGGGTTGTCGGGAACCGCTGAAATTTCTTTGGTTGCCACGGCCAGAATTCTCAGTGCTTCCTTGCTCATTTCATCTGCATATTTTCCCCCTGCTGCCACATTTCCTGCCGCACACTTTTTGGCCAGGACTTCGAAAGCTCCTTTTACTATTACTACATTCTTACCGTCGATCTGGTTGACAGTGGTCATTAGTTTTCGATCTGAATCGAAGGGGATCTCGGCCACCCTGGGGTATTTCTTATCCAGATCATCTTTGTCCATTCCGTTTATATGAGCAGCGATAATTATGGCCGTTTCTGTGGGGTCACCGATATGTTCTTCGTTGCCATCCTCGAAAACCACCTTGCCGTCGCTGCAGAGTGTGGCGTAACGAAGCAAATCTTTGATCACCTGGGAATTTTCTTCATTTATTTCTTCCTTCAGATTTTCTTCGGCTGCATAAGCCCGGGTTAGAGTCATCCTGTTCTCGGTAAGAGTGCCGGTTTTATCGGTGCAGATTACCGAAGCACTGCCCAGGGTTTCTACAGCAGGGAGCCTGCGGATAATGGCTTTTTGCTTGACCATGCGCTGCACGCCGATAGCCAGAACTACAGTAACAATCGCCGGCAGTCCTTCAGGTATGGCTGATACAGCCAGGGCTACCGAGATCATGAAAATATCAATGGCCGGCATCCCTTCAAGGAGGCCGATCAGGAAAATAACAGCACAGGCAACCAGGGCTGCTATCCCGAGGTACTTGCCCAGGGCAGCCAGTTTTTTTTGCAGGGGGGTTTGTTCTTCTCCTTTTCCCTCCAGTAAATTGGCGATTTTACCCATTTCCGTATTCATTCCGGTCTGGGTGACTGCAGCCCTGGCATTACCGTAAGATATGACACAGCCGGCAAAGATCATATTGTGCCGGTCGCCTGTGGGAGCGTCTTCAGGGACAACAGCGGAATCGTCTTTTTCCGCCGGAACCGATTCGCCGGTCAGGGCTGACTCTTCAGATTTCAAGTTGGCTGCGCTCAGCAGCCTGGCATCAGCGGGGACAAAATCTCCGGCTTCAACAAAAATGATATCGCCGGGAACCAGGAGAGGCGCCTCAATGATGGTCTCTTCTCCGTTGCGCAGGACCCGGGCGTGGGGAGCGGAGAGGTTCTTTAGTGCCTCCAGTGCTTTTTCAGCTTTACTTTCCTGGACCACGCCGATAATGGCGTTCAGGAAAACGATTAGTAGGATCAGGATTGGTTCGTGGAATCCTCCCCCTTCATGATAACTGACAAAAAAAGATATTATGGCTGCGGCAATTAGAATGAGGATCATAACATCTTTAAACTGTTCAATGAAGCGCTGCAGATTGGTTTTCTTTTTGGTTTCCTGCAGCTGGTTTTCGCCATGCTCGGCCAGCCGTTTTTCTATTTCATTAGAGTCAAGCCCGTGCTCCGGGTTGACCTGCAGGGTTTCGAGGATGGTCTTCAAATCTTCATGATGGGGGATCAATAAAATAACCTCCGTAGCTTAACATAAGGACAACCATAAAGGCAGTTCCCGTTCTGTTTCTGTCTGAATCTATTATAGACTATGTAGTTGCTACATGCTGCCGGTTTATTGGGGAGGGGATATGTTGCGCAGCAAAACATCTTGTCCCGAGACCAGGGAATCAGTATCGTAACAGGGCATTATGGTGCTTACTTTTCTTTAGGGATTCGAGCATCAAGATCCGGAGCGTGCCCTGTTGGCCAGGGCATAATCGAGAAACTGTTCGTGGTAGGCATAAACATTATTCATAAATTCTTTTCTGGCTTCATCGTTATTG
>JAGYMW010000054.1 GCA_018400435.1 Bacillota bacterium
CACTCAGAATTCTCAGCCGGGCTAAGCGGGGATTGTAGCCACCAAAAGCCCGTTTGGAGCAGACCAGCAGGCAGATGCCGCAGCCGGTGCAGAGGTCGAATTCACTTCTCAGATAGATCATCGGCATTCCTCATTTCTGTTTCAGGTGATTCCAGTTACAATTCATCAACGTCCTTATACCATTTTATTTTATCGCCGATTTTACTGCGCATTTTCCAGGACAGCGATTTGGGTTCCCGCTCGATATAATCACGGATTTCATTCAGTCTTGTTTCGATTGTTTCTTTTTCTTTGCTATCGAATAGATCGGTTTTGGTTTTAAGGGCCAATACTTTTTCCATGTTGCCCGTTACTGTCCGCCAGAAACCCCACTCACCGGCCAGTATTCGAGCAATAACGGGGGCATTGATCTTTTCTTCATCTTCCTCACCGACGGGATGTTCCATCAGCAGCATCATCGTGTCAACAATGTCTTTTTCGTTGATCTGCACAATCTGCATTTTTTCAAGAAACAGTTCCGCCAGGGGGATGGTTAGATCGTCAACATCAAGACGCTCTCGCAGGGGTAGCTCGTGGCAGAAATCGAGCTTGTCAAAAAAAATATCGGAATGCATTCCTGTTTCGGGATTATCGAAGACGAGTCGTTGATGACCGTAGAGGGTAGTGATCATTTCATCGTCGCGGTAGCCCAATTCCCTGTATGCCTCAATGATCAGCTCCTGGTGCTCGCTACGGGCAACAAAGTCGGTGTCCGTGAATATGCGGCCCCATTGCCGGTGAATATAGTTATAGCGGGGGCAGTGCAGGTGAAAGGCCAATGCTCCGATCAACCGCAGTGGAGCTTTTTTCCCTCCTGTTCGGGCGATTATCTTTTTTGCTTCGGCGATGAATTCATCAGCATCCTTACCGGTATACTGGGACATAAAATCTCTCCCTTCATCTTGATGCAGTTTTGTCCCGGCTGTCATTTATTTGTTAAAAAGCCTGTTTTTGAAGCCTTTGAGCAACTGGTATAACGCTATAAGTAGCCGGTTTTGCCCCCGTCCCTGCTTGACCCTGTTGACCGGTGGTTTGTGCTGCATCTGCTGCATCTGCTGGGTGCAGAACGGTCTTTCCGGGTTGGAACGGGGGCTTTCTTTTGCCATAGCATTCTCAATTATAGAGAATCTGGTTCTTTTCGCTATTTATCCGGAAGTAAGAATATACTTGCTGATTCCTTTTTTGTCAATTTCAATTATTGCTCCAAGTAAAGTACCCTGCTCATAGGAACTGCCCGGGTTTACGACAAAGGTTTTTTTCAACCGCTTAATGCCACGTCCTTCGTGAATATGGCCGACCATGGCCAGTGGGGGCTGGTACTTCATAATAGCATCGCGCACGGCATAACTGCCTACCGGGATTAGTGATCGGCCGGCATATTTGGGCCGCAAATTTTCGTCCAGTTCTGGTGCTTCATCCAATCCCGATCCATAGGGCGGTGCATGAAGATTGAAGACACAGCGGTTGAAATCGGTTACTTTTGAAGCCATTGCTTCGATTATTTCAGCAAGTCTTTCTTCGCTGCATTCCCGGTGTGTATCCCACGGCGTGAGGTTTGACCATCCCGAGCTGAGCATTTCATAGTAACCGTCAAGATCGAGGATTTTTCCTTCGGCCATAGTTATGGTTTTCGACGTGGTCAGTACCTCATCAATTTCAAACATATCGTCGTTTCCGGGACAGACGAAACATTTAATTCCCGTCCCGGCCAGCTTCTCATCGGCGTAAGCAACCCATCTTTCAGCTACTTTCAGTACTTCTTCGACAAAAAGTTTCTCCACTTTTTCTTTGTCCTGGCTCAGCTCATCGAATTGATCATCGGTCAGGTTTATAGGGTAATAACCGCGGTCGGAGATGTTTTTTTCCATGGCCTGTTTGCCTTCTTCATCCAGGAGCATCTCCTCTTCGAGGAAATTGACCTTGTACTTGCCCTTATCATCCTTGATAAATGGGACCAGTGCTTTACCGGTCATATCGCCTCCCAGTATGATCATATCGGCATTATAGAATTTGCCTGCGCTGATGAATTTTTTCCAGCAGATCTCCGAACCGTGCACATCGGTGGCAAAAAATATGGTACTCATTAATCATCCTCCTGCAGGCATTCCTGTTTATTCGACGGGAATGCTCTTGTGTATTTCATCCAGGTTGATCCCCTGCTTGCGACGGTAGATTTTTGAAACATTGTAAATGATAATCGAGATCAGGTAGAGTACGGCCATATAAATATACGAAATCGGTTCGTTTATTCCGTATACAGCGTCAGTAGCCCACATGTAGAAGAGGAACAGCAGGAAAGCAAGGAATATTATGCCGGTAACCGTAATGAGCGGCACCCCAAAAAGTTTTAACCTGGCGATGGGTGAAGCCTTGTACAGTTCGGGATCCTTGTAGGGGAGAATAATAGCTGCAATGGTTGTTCCCAGGTAAGTGATGGCAATAACCACGGTTGAGTTGAGAGCCATAGTCTCCAGGTTTTCGGTATAATGCATACCGGCGCTGATAATAACTCCGCCAACAGCCATCACCAGCAGGGCATTGACCGGGGAGCGAAACTTGGTGCTTACCCTGGCCATCCATTCGGGAAGGATCCGGTCAAAAGCAGCGGCGAAGATAACCCTGGTTGAGGAGAGGAAGACTGTGCCGCACCAGCCGAAGAACCAGGCGCTCATGGAGATCAGCAGCCACACTTGCAGAATCGGGCTGTCGGTCAGGAAGCTGACCAGCAGGGCCGGGTATGGAAAGACCCCGAAGGGCGAGGTGCCTTCGTAAAAAGTGAAGTTGGCTGCGTTATAGAAGTCCCAGCCGATTACTTTGGCGATCAACATGAGGACGATTACCGCCAGGATGGTAGTGGCAATAAGGCCGGCGGCCATACTCCAGAAGTTGCGTCTAAAATCTGAAGCTCCACGCACTTCACCATAGAGGGTGGCTCCCCAGTTGGGCCAGAGGTTGAAAAAAACCACCATGGGAATTAAGGCCATACTGGCGCCAAGGGCGATCTTGTTGATCGGAGCTGCGGTATAGCCTGCTTCGGCCGAGGCGGCTAAAATTTGTTTGTAAACATCTCCTCCGCCGGCGGCAAAAAAGCTGTTGGCATAATGGTTAAACCCAGCGATAAAATCAGACTGCGAATTGGCGATCATCATGATGATCATTGTCACAATGCCGGCCATACCGATATAGAAACAGAATTTTTGAATGCGGGCATACCAGCTCATACCCAGGCTCACATAGATAAAAGCCAGAACGATGACCACCAGGGATGAAACGAAAAAGCCGTTGGTGGTGACAAACCAGCTGGCAGCATTATATAAAGCCGTGCTGCCTGTCCACCCGCTCAATATTCCTAAAATTGGGGTAAAAACGTTATAAGCAAGCATATTGCCATAGAGGGGAACCCAGTGCCAGAGAATCCAGGCCCAGCCGGTTATAGCAAGAACGAAGCCGAGTCCGCCCCCCAGGATGCGGCTTTGCCAGACATAATCGCCTCCTGCTCGCGGCATTACCGCCACCAGCAGGGCATATACGAATACTTCAAAGATTATTAAAATACCACTGACAACAACGGCTGTAACCAAGTTTGCTTCGGGCAGGTAAGGGGCGAAAGAAAAAATGTAAAAGCCAAGTGTTACCAGGTTGATGGAGAAGAACGAGTAGACAAAACCATCAAAAACGGACCAGGAACGAACCAGTCCGCTGGCTTTGCGGACAAACATTCCAGGTTGTGCCATCATTAAATCTTCCTTTCTATATATTAGAGTGTTAAATCGATGCCCATAAGGGCTGCACATAAATAATTATGTCGTCTCTCCCGGACGATTTTGATCACCTCCTGTATGTATTCACCGTTACTATAGAGTGAATAGTAATAATTATTTGCATAACAATTAGTCTATTTAAATTTTTGCGTAAAATTCCCTTTGTGTGAAAAGAAGAAAAAAAGAATCAACTTTATGCATAATGCACAACAAGAAAGTTGTGCATTATGCATAAAGGCAATTCTTTAAAATACTAAAAAGGTCAGGAGGAAAGCCGGCGACTGATAGAAGCGAGAAGAAAAGGAAATGGGTCCAGACTGTCGATGTCCTGATTAAGCAGTTCTTCGATTTTTTGCAAGCGATAGTTAAGGGAATTGCGGTGGATGTGTAAAATTTTTGCCGTCTTGGTACGGGAAAAGTTACATTCTATGTATACCTCGAGAGTGTGGGCCAGCTCGCCTCCTTTTTCACGGTCATATCGCAAAAGAGGCTTATAAACTTTTTCAAACAGTTCGGGCCGGCCGGTAGTGGTTAAAAAACGCTTTGCCAGGTGGTAGGGGATCATTTCCTCGTAGGAGATGGCAAAATCGGTGCGGAACAGTTTTTTCCCTATATCAATGGTTTCCCATGCCTCCATGTAACCGGCACTGATCCGTTCGATTTTTTCGCAGTAACCTCCGGTAGCCATGCATACAGGAATCGAATCAAGGTGGGGCTGTATAATATCCCTTATACTGAGCATCAGGTTTTGGCCGTAACCGGTGGCTTCTCCATGTTTGAGTTTGTCTGGAACACGAGCCAGGATTACGAGGCTGCCCAGGGTGTCGATAACTACTCCATCTGCATTTTTGCTTTCCATGGCATATTCCAGAAGGCGGAAAAGCTTTTTACCCGGTTCTTTATTACCCTGCTGTTCTGAGTTCCTAATTTTTATGTTGTGGAGAAATTCTCTGTTTACTTCAGCCAGAATGACAAAGTAGCTCCCGGAGGTATCAAGTCCATACTGCCCCGCCTGGGAGATAATTGCCTCCCTGTTTTTTATATTGCCGAGGAGCAGTTCGTTGTAAAAATCGAGCTTGCTCTTACGTTCAGCTTCCCGGATAGCTCTTTCCTTGAGAATATCAAGGGCAATGGCCATTGCCCCTGCTTCCATGGCTACTGTTTTATCTTTTTCCAGTTCTCCATCCAGGTTGGGGACTACAAGGAGGCCGTACAAGGTTTCTCCCGCACTGACGGGGAAAAAGAAATCGAGGTAATCAATTTCTGCAGAACCGTAACGGTAGTAGGTAGGTTTATTTCTGTTGATCATTTCCTTGAGCATGACCCGGGGATAATAATTTTCCAGAGGGAGAGGGCTGCCGCTTTTGCGCCATTGCTCAAGCAAAGGATTGGATGAACTATCCACCGGTGGGAGAGCGGCATCCAGCAGGATCATTTCAGAATCGGCCATCATGACCGGTTTTTTTATCAGGGAGCTTAATGACGATAGAAGTTCATGCAGGCCCTTTCCCTTGAGCACAATGTTGGTCATCATACTGTGGACTTCATGGGCATATTCGAGAGCCTTGACCTGCTTGTCGAGAATACGGCTCATAACCGGGACGATAACATCAATATATGAGCAGTCAGGCATTTGCAGAAGAGGCAGATTCAGTTCATCGGCTTTTTTAATTAAACGTTCATCGATATGTGATATGTAGCGCTCGGGAGAAAAGATTATCAGGGCGGCGCCGCCACAGCTTTTAATATCTTCGAGCATTTTAAGTTGAGCATTGATGTTGTCTTTAAGGGCATAAAAGGTAGTAGAAAGGAGGGAATCGCGGCGAAACCAGATCGCGGCGTCGGGAACGTCGATAATATCGACGGCCCGGATTACATTATCCAAACCGGCAGTTCCGGCGAGTACCTTGGCGTCAACCAAACCCCCGATTTTCAGAGCATCCCTGACAGTTATAGCCATTTGATGCAAACCCCGCATATTGATCAGTTGATCAGTTTTTCGTAGTCCGTAATAACTAAAAAAACAGAAAAAGCTCACTGCGGTTTTTTATGAAAATATTTTACCCCATAGATCGGAGTTCCTGCAGGTAGCCGGCAGATTACGGTTTCCCGGGAATTTTGCTCTGCATTGTAAAAAAGAAGTTTAATTATTTCTGTATTTGTATATAAATATGAACTGCCTTTTCTTGTTCAGTTTTTTCTTTCTTATTTTATATTTCGGATCCTGGTTGAGTCGGGAACATTTTGCCGAGCTGTCTCAGGAAAGTAAAAAATGACCGAGTGTTTTGATCCGGTCATATTCCATTTCGAAAAGGTCTTCCAGTTTAAAATCGAGGATGTTGCACAGGGCGGCCAGGTAAAAAAGATGCTGGCCCAGTTCTTCGGAAATTACTTCACGGCACTGTTCGCACAACTTGCCTTTTATGTGTGAATCCATGTATTTCCCACATTCTTTCAGCGATTCCATCGGTGGGTACTGCTTCTTGTTGGCATTGATTGATATACAGCCGCAATCCGTTACGGTTTTTATAATACTGCGGTTGACCCGGGCGGTCGACTCCTGGTACTTGGACAGGCAATCGAGAATACTCCGGTGGCGGATCAATACTTCGGAAACCATGTTCTGAAAATCATTTACAACTTCGCACGTCTTGACATCAATGTGATCGTCTTTCATTTCCCGCTCACCTCTTTTCTGCTTTGGAGCCTTGCATAAATAATTATACTTTTATTTTTTCATCGATGTCAACTGAGAACCTTTATTTTTCGGGGAGAAAGAGGTTTTTCGATGCCCCCGGAAGACGGTTTTATTTCATAGGTTGTATCACCGGAGGGGATGTGTTAAACTATATGTTTAATTGACACTCTCCGGGTGCTATGCTAATATATTCATAGGTAGTTGTTGAGGAGGAGAGACAGTGTTCAGTGTAGGAGACAGGGTTGTATACCCGATGCATGGAGCAGGTGTCATCGAAGCGATCGAAGAAAAAGAAATTCTTGGAGCGCGCAAAAAATATTATGTTATGAAACTGCCTATGGGTGAGATGAAGGTTCTAATTCCCATAGACAGTATCTCACAGGTAGGTTTGCGTGAGGTAATTGAAAAAGAAGAAGTGCCCCAGGTTTTTGTTGTCCTGAAAGGCGATCAGCCTGAAATGTCGTCCAACTGGAACCGCCGTTATCGCAATCACCTTGAAAAGATAAAAAGTGGAGATATTTACGAAGTAGCCGAAGTAGTGCGTAACCTGATGCTCCGGGATCGTGAAAAAGGCCTTTCCACCGGGGAAAGCAAGATGCTTGATACGGCCCGCCAGATTTTAATCAGCGAGCTGGTCCTCGTTGATGGGATGGAGCAGTCTGAAATTTTGGCCACCCTTGATGATATCTTTGAACAGGCTCCCAAGTAGCCCAGCAGGAAATTAAATATTTAATCATATTAAGGTATTTATTAACCTTGCTTCCGGGGAAAGCTTTAAGTTATAATGGTTTGAAGAGCTCCCTGGTTTTTTTGTTTTGGAAAGAAATGACTGCTGATTTAAGCATTTTGAAGCAATCTTTGAAGCAAACAATGAAGTTTCCGGCAATTATTAACTGAAAGGAGGTGAAAGGATGGCTCGTAAAATAATTCGTGTTATCGGCACACTGGTTGGAATTGTGCTGGGAGTCTATCTCTTTGAAGTAATCCTGCCCTTTGTTAAAGTTTTTCTTGACATCCCCAGGGGAGTTTATTTTACGCCGGTTAGCATAGGGTATTATGCCATAGGGGGTCTTTTATTTGGTCTTATATTTTATCTTCTTACTCCTATTTTTATTTATATTTTCCTGCGTGTGGTCGGATGGGCCGACAGTAAGCTGAAAATGGTTCCGACCCAGGATATTGCCCTGGTTGCTTTTACCCTGATCATTACACTGCTCATCGGTTTGCTTCTCAGTTACCCTATCTACCGTATTCCGGTGATCGGCATTTTCATCTCGCCGATCCTGACCTTTTTCCTAGTTTTCATCGGGGTTCGTTTCGTGCTCAGCCGCAAGGAGGAGTTTACCTTCGTTTCCACCCTGTTCAACAGGGGGGCTCGCAGTGGAGGCGCTGAAAACGAGGTCTTTAAAATACTCGATACCAGTGCTGTAATCGACGGACGGATTGTCGATATCTGCAAAACCGGTTTCCTGGAAGGGGTTATTGTGGTGGCCAATTTTGTCCTCGAGGAACTGCGTCATATCGCCGATTCCCCGGACTTGCTCAAGCGCAACCGGGGACGCCGCGGTCTTGACGTGTTGAACAAGATTCAGAAAGAAATGGACATCCCGGTCCAAATCTACGAGGGAGATTTCGAGGATATCAATGAAGTCGACAGCAAACTGGTTAAACTGGCCAAGACCATCAACGGTAAAATAATCACCAACGATTTCAACCTGAACAAGGTATGTGAACTGCAGGGTATTGCGGTGCTTAATATCAATGAGCTGGCTAATGCCGTCAAACCGGTGGTGCTTCCCGGTGAAGAAATGGCGGCCCAGATCATAAAGGATGGCAAGGAAGCCGGGCAGGGGGTCGCATATCTTGATGACGGGACCATGATTGTGGTTGAAGGGGGACGGCGCTTCATTGGTGAGACCATCGAAGTGCTGGTCACCAGTGTTCTGCAGACTGCGGCAGGGAGAATGATCTTTGCCAAGCCGAAGCAGGATGCTGAGAAATACAGTGGTGTCAAATAGCGGGGTTATGTAATGAAAGTATCTGTTATTGTAGCCGCCGCCGGCTCGGGGACGCGCATGGGCGGAGTGCGAAAGCCTTACCTGATGCTGGATGGGATGCCGGTTTTGGTGCGCTCACTAAAACTGTTCATGAATCATCCCGAGGTCGTTGAAATAATTGCTGTGATTCGTCCGGGGGAAGAAGGAGAAGCTTCTGCTTTGCTCAAGCCGTACCGGGAAATGGATAATGTTAGGCTGGTCCCGGGAGGTTCCACAAGGCAGGAGTCGGTAAGGGAAGGCCTGCGTGCTCTAAGTGAGCCATGCGACCTGGTTTGTATTCATGATGCAGCGAGGCCGCTTGCTTCAGAGGCTCTATTGGAAGTTTTACTGGAATCTGCAGTCCGCCTTGGAGCGGCTGTTCCGGTACTTCCGGTGACTGATACGGTGAAAGAAATTGATTCCGAGGAAAAGATCGTGGCCACGCCCGAGCGCGACCGCCTGTGTCTGGTGCAGACGCCCCAGGTTTTCAGGCGAGAGCTGATCCTCAAAGCATATAAAGAAGCAGGGCCGGCGCTGCTGACTGCTACCGATGATTCTTCCCTGGTGGAACGGATCGGGGGAGATGTCTATACGGTGCCCGGAGAAGATACCAATATTAAGCTCACTTCTCCTCTCGATTTGAAAATGGCTGCCTGGTTGGTGAAAGGGGCGCTCAACCGTTGAACCGGGTTGGAATGGGGTTTGATCAACACCGGCTCACTGCCGGCAGGCCCCTTGTTATCGGAGGGGTTGAGATAGATTTTCCCCGTGGGCTGGAGGGGCATTCAGACGCAGATGTTTTGCTTCATGCCCTGATGGATGCCCTGCTGGGAGCGGCCGGCCAGAGAGATATTGGGTTCCATTTCCCTCCCGACGATTCCCGGTATCGGGGAATTTCGAGCCTTGAGCTGCTTGCACAGGTTAGGGATCTGCTTGAAAGGGATTGCTGGCAGCTTGTCAATGCCGATCTTGTGATCATTGCCGAAGAACCCAAAATGGCTCCCTACATCGAGAAAATAAATCAAAGAATTGCTTCCGCTATGGGCGTGTCAAAAACAAGGGTTTCGGTCAAAGCGACAACCACTGAAGGCCTGGGATCCTGCGGCCGCGGAGAAGGGATTGCTGCCACTGCGGTTGTTTTGCTGGAGAAGAAGAGTCATGCCCGGCCGGTGGTTAACGAAGCCGAATAGAAATCATGCAGCAGGTCGCTGGCAGACCGGCAGAAACAAACAGATTTTATCAAGGGGCAGCGGTAACATTTTCAATAAGGAGTACTGACAATTAATGTTCAGGCGAATTCGTCAAGATATCAGAGCGGTTAAAGATAGAGACCCGGCGGCAAAAAGTACGGTGGAAGTGCTTTTCTGCTATCCGGGTCTTCATGCAATATTATGTCACCGGATGGCTCATTTTTTTTACTGCCGGGGCCTGGTTCTATTGCCCAGGATACTTTCTCACATTTCACGATTTATAACGGGGATCGAAATCCATCCCGGAGCGGAAATCGGGGAATCTTTTTTCATTGACCACGGTATGGGAGTGGTGATTGGGGAGACTACTTCTATCGGTTCCAATGTGACCCTTTACCAGGGGGTAACCCTGGGGGGGACAGGCAAAGAAACAGGCAAACGCCATCCTACTATTGGCGACAATGTGGTTATAGGTGCCGGGGCCAAGGTCCTTGGACCAATTGCGATTGGCGACAACTGCCGAATTGGCGCCGGTTCGGTAGTCCTTCGTCCGGCCCCTGCCAATTCGACAGTAGTTGGCATACCGGCCCGTGTCGTTTATTATAATGGAGAAAAAGTACCGTCTATTAACTTAAATCACTGTGATATGCCCGATCCGGTAACTGAAGCGCTGAACAAACTTCAGAAGCAGATTGAAGAAATACGCTACCGGAAGGCTGAACAAGAAAATGGAGTGTATGGCTGTGACCGTAAGGATATTTAACACGCTTACCCGCCGCAAGGAAGAATTCATGCCGGGCGATCCGCCCCGGGTTAACTTTTATGTCTGTGGACCAACAGTTTACGATTATATTCACATCGGTAATGCCCGTGTTTTCATCGTTTTTGATGTCGTGAGGCGTTATCTCAACTACCGTGGTTATGAAGTAAAGCTGGTGCAGAATTATACCGACATCGATGACAAAATGATTAACCGTGCCAATGAACAGGGAATTACGGTGGCGGAGCTGGCCGACCGCTTCATCAAGGCTTATGAAGAAGATGTCCAAACCCTGCGGGTACGGCCGGCCGATATTAAACCGCGGGCTACGGAACATATTCCCCAGATCATCGCCTTGATTGAACGCCTTTTGGACAACGGTTATGCTTACATCAGCGACGGTGATGTCTACTATGATACATCGCGTTTTGAAGGGTACGGAAAACTTTCCCATCAAAAACAGGATGAACTGCTGGCCGGAGCCCGGGTTGAACCCGGCGAGAAAAAGCGCAGTCCCCTTGATTTTGCCCTCTGGAAGCAGAAAAAAGAGGGTGAGCCCAGCTGGGAAAGCCCCTGGGGTGAAGGCCGCCCGGGCTGGCACATCGAATGCTCGGCTATGGCTACCCATTATATCAATGATACCCTTGATATTCATGCCGGGGGGGCCGATCTGATTTTTCCCCATCATGAAAATGAAATTGCCCAGACCTGGGGTGCGGATAAAAGGCCACTGGCCCGTTACTGGATGCACGCCGGTTACCTGAATATTGACGATCAAAAGATGTCAAAATCACTGGGCAACGTGCGCACAGTACGGGAACTCACTACCATCCATGAACCTCTCGATCTGCGGTTTTTCATTCTTTCTGCCCATTATCGCAGCCCCCTTAATTTT
The DNA here is from genome assembly GCA_018400435.1 of Bacillota bacterium. Taxonomy (GTDB): domain Bacteria; phylum Bacillota; class Dethiobacteria; order DTU022; family DTU022; genus M55B129. The sequence continues at coordinate 11,380 of JAGYMW010000054.1, forward strand.
AACGCTGAGCTGGTAGCCCAGAGCAGGGTGGGGAGGCAGAGACTGCAGGAGATGATTACCAACCTGGTAGACGCTCTTTCCTCTGCCGGAGATGCAGCCGACGAAGCGGAAGACAAACTGAAAATAGCCCTTGAGGGCGCCGGGAAACGGTTTATCGAAGCGATGGATGATGATTTTAATACGGCAGACGGGCTGGGTGTCCTATTTGAACTGGCCCGCAGCTGTAATATATATCTGCAGGAAGGGTACCCCTATAACCGGGGCCTTCTTGAAAAGGTGCTCCAATTTTACCGTGATACGAATGATCTTTTTGAAATTGTGGATATAATGGAACCGGGATCACTCGATGCAGAGGTGACGGCCATGATCGCCAGGCGTGATGAAGCGCGGGCCTCCAGAGATTTTGAGACGGCCGACCGTATCCGCAATGAATTGTCATCTAGGGGTATTATTATCGAAGACACAGCGCACGGAACGCGCTGGAAACGCCGGTAAGACAGTGACGACCTGACGGTGCTGGTGCAGCGGCGGGCTGATCTCGGCAGGGTTAAAAACATAAAACTGAACACAAATACTGCGGAGGTGCAAAGATTACATGGCTTACATCAGGGAAAGGACTATCGAAGCAGCCTGGCGGATGGTTTTATGGAACTGTGCCCGTTACGGCTATAGCTACCAGGTTGAGAAAGGCAGCTACGAAGGCCAGCTGCGCAAGCAGCTTGACCACTTAATGGTTGTTATTGAAGAACCCTACACCCGTCCCCTGGCAGTATGGCTGCCTGAAAACTGCGGTATTCCTGCTCCCACATCGGAAGAGAAGATCCAGGAATATTTTTATGAGTACCTGGCCACTGACACCAAGGGAAAAATGGAAGACTACACTTACGGCCAGTTTATTGCCCCGCAGCTACCAAAGGTGATCGATTTGCTCAACCGATCGCACGGGGCGACCAATCAGGCCTGCATGAATATCGGTGGTCCCGGAAATATAGATCTTAACGATCCTCCGTGCCTGCGCGTGGTTGATTTAAAAATAGTCGACGGCCGTCTTCAGATGTCCCTTTTCTTCCGCTCCTGGGATATCTT
>JAGYMW010000055.1 GCA_018400435.1 Bacillota bacterium
CATCCCTGATCCCCTCGATGTAAAGAGCAATCGCTTTTGTCTGCTCGTCTTCACCAAGGTATTCCAGGGCATCGATAATATTGATGTCGCTCTCGTTGCCCACACTGATGGCCTTGCTAAAATGGATACCCCTTTCGGCCAGGTAAGGCAGGGTCTGGGTCACGTAAGTACCGCTCTGGGAAGCCATGCCCAGGCGGCCTTTTATGCCGGCAAAGGGAAGAAGGGTAACATTGAGCGATATTGCACTGTTGATTACCCCGATGCAGTTGGGCCCGAGAAAGCGCATACCGTAGTGCCGGGCGGTTCGGAGAAGCTTTTCTTCCAGCTTCCTCCCGGCGGTGCCGGTTTCCCGGAATCCCCCGGAAATAATAATTGCTCTCTTCGTCCCTATCTCACCAAATTCTTCCAGTACAGGGATTAAACTAGCCGCCGGCATAACAAACATGACCAGATCGGGTGTTTCAGGCAACTCCGCGGCCGACCGGTAAGCTTTGAAGCCGAAAACTTCTTCCTCGGTAGGATGAACAGGGTAAAACTTTCCCCGGTAACCATCTTTGATAATGCTCAGGGCCTGTATGGCCCCCATTTTCAGGGGATTGTTACCGGCTCCGACTGTGGCGATGGAACGGGGATTCATCAGCGCATGCAATGGATTTTTGGGCAAAAAGGCCACCTCCCTGTTAAAAAATTCAAGACAATTGAATTAATTCCTGCCAAATTGGTATTTTGTTATGAAATCCTCAGCGCCTGTGTTCCGCTCGGATTCACCGGGGCGGCACGGTCGGTTTTTTCCCCGGGCCGGTACAGCGGGCACGGCCCATAATTACGACAGCCAGACCGGCCAGAACAAGGGCTGCCCCGGGGAAAAAGAAAGGTTCCGGCTGCTCCCTGAAAATGAGCCAGGCCAGAATGGCTGCTCCGATAGGCTCACCAAGGAAAAGCAGGGACACGAGAGTGGCACTGTAGCGGTTGAGAGCCCAGTTGAAAATGCTGTGGCCGAAGATGGTGGGGATAACGGCAAGGGCGGCAAAGAGCAGGTAATCGGTGCAGGGGTAAGGATAAAAGGGAATCCCGCCAAGCAAAGCCCCGGCAGTCAGCATCAGGGCGGCAGTGCCGTAGACAATTACCGTGTAAGAAAGGGTCGATATCATTGGGCGGAGGACCCGGCCTACCAGCAGGTAGCCGGCCATCATCACTGCCCCGGTCAGGGCCATAAAATCACCGGGTAGTCCACCGTAAGCCAGGCGGAAGCCACCGCCGCTGATCATAACAATTCCGGCCAAAGCAGCCAGGGATCCGAAAAAGGCAGCGGGTGATATTTTTTCACCAAAGAACAGCCTTGAGGCAATGAGGACAAAGAGTGGATGAGTGGAAACAAAGAGAACGGAATGGGCTACCGTGGTCATCTGCAGTGAGGCAATCCAATAGTAAAAATGACCGGCCAGAAAGAGGCCGCCGATGAAGGCCAGTAGGATCTCAACCCTTCCTAAGCGCCTTAACTCCCCTTTTTTAAGGATAATGGTCGGAGGAAGAATAATCAGGGTAGCAATGATCAACCGGCCTGCGGCGATAATCAGGGCCGGGGCAGTAGCCAGGCGGACAAATATAGCGCTGAAGGACACAGTCACAACAGCTGCAGCCAGAACTGCCGCTGCGCGGGCTGAAAACCGATCACTGCCGGTCATGATCTTAACACCACTTTCACGATCTGTCCCGCCTCCTCTTTCTGCTCTTTATTCGCCTGCCTTTTATCCTTCCCTGCCGGCACCTTTGACAAATTTTTCGTTCCTCATGTAAGCATTACGGGTAACATACTGAATGTAATTATTTTTCGGCATTTAAGGATCCCTCTCCCAATGTTATTGTATATAATGATCAGTGAAAGGTCGTGTTATCCAGGAACCATTGTAACCCATCTTTTCTTTGGGTTTCAGGAAAAATTAGAAAACCCTTTCAATTGTAACGGTCAAGATGGATAAGCGGGATAATAAAACAGCCTGTCCGGGGATGCAGTCCGGTCATGAAAGGGTAGTCCGCAGGGGGTGCAAAATGAATTTCAACGAGGTCCTTGATACAGTAACAAACAATGAAATCTATGAACTGACGACCAATCTGGTGAATATTCCCAGCTACACGGGTCTGATTAACCAGGAGCTGGCAGTGGCCCGCTACATCAAAGATTATTTTGAAACCGAAAATATCGAGGTCTTTTTTCAAGACCCGCTGCCGAACAGGCCCAATGTAATTGCCATAATCAGGGGCTGCGGCAGGGGAAAGTCGCTGATGCTGAGCGGCCATCTTGATACGGTGCCACCTTACAATATGACCGAAGATCCTTTCTCGGGGAAGATTGAAGGGGGAAAACTTTACGGCAGGGGCAGCTGCGATATGAAAGGGGCCCTGGCCTGCATGATGACGGCCATGGCAGCCCTGCGGCGGAGCGGGACGAGGCTGGCCGGCGATCTTATTTTCGCCGGTGTGATCAATGAGGAACAGCAGAGCGAAGGTACCGAATACATTGTACGGAACGGGCCGGGTGCCAATGCAGCCATCGTCGGCGAGCCAACGGGCATGGATATCGCTGCCGGTCACCGCGGCCTTGAATGGATAGACATTACCGTGATCGGAAAAACCACGCATGGCGGCACTCCCACCGAGGGTGTCAACGCTATCTCCAAGGCGGCCGAACTGATTTACAAAATCGAGACTGAACTGATCCCGAAATTCAAAGAACGCCGGCACCCCTTGATAGGCGAGCCGCTTCTCAATTTCGGGGTGATCAAGGGCGGCGACCAACCCAGCAGTGTGGCAGGGTTCTGCCGGATTTCAATCGACCGGCGCTGGCCCCCGCTGGAAACATTTAGCGGGATCATGGAAGAACTGGAAGAAATCATCGCCGAGCTGCGAAGTGAAGATCCCAATTTCCGGGCCGAGGTCAAACGCTACTTCGAGGGCTCCGATATGATGTTGCACAAACCGCTGGAAATAGATCTCAATCACCCGTTAGTTGAAACGCTGCAAAAAGCCCTGCGGATCACAGGCCAGAAAGAACCGCAAATTGTTTCTTTCCCGGCCTGGACCGATGCTTCTTTGCTAAGCAATTACGCAGGTATTCCCAGCGTAGTCTGCGGCCCCGGATTCCTGAAACACGCCCACACCGAAAACGAGCACGTCCATCTCAGCCAGCTGGAAGAAGGATACAGGGCTTACACTTTGGCCGCTCTCGATTTCTGTGGAATGGAAGAAAACATTGACTGAGATGGTCACAGGGGGATTCATTTTTCCGTTCTGAAATCTGCGTCATCGGGATATACGCAATTAAAAGGCCTTTACGCTACAGCCAGGAAACCAAACGTGTCTCCCGGCAGGATATCTATTCTTCTTCGGCCGGCCTTCGGGTTTTTTTTAGTTGTTTTTCCCGGCCAAATCTTTCATGGAAATGATCAGGCGGACAATCCCGCTTTCCCACTTGCGTTCATACTGCAGGCCCAGCTTCTCAATAAGGTGAAAAACAGCTGTATTATCAGGTAAAATATCGACAACGACATTATGAAGACCTTCGCTCTTGGCACTGGTGATCATGTGGGAGAGCATTTCAAAACCGATACCCATTTTCTGGTAGTCATCGCGCACCACGACGGACACCTCAGCGGACATGGTATCTTCCATCAGGTAGTACTGAGCCATGCCCACCACTTTTTCCCGTCCTTCCTGCTCAATGATGGCCAGGATAACCATCTCCCTGGTGTAATCGATGACTACATAATGCTTCTGCAACTCTTCATGCGGGAGATAGCGCCGGACGGACATGAAGCGACGGTAGATACTTTCATCAGAAAGGGAATAGTGAAATTCCTTGATCAGCGGTTCGTCGCTGATTTTAACAGGCCGCAGCAAAATCCGCTGGTTGTGTTTGGTCGTGCGGTAGGTTTCGAGATAAGCGGGGTATTTACCCTTTTCACCGGGCAGGTAAGCCTGATCCTCGTAAATTAGTTTTCTTTTCTTCGCTTCTTCAATCAGCCAGGGCTGGAATTGCGGATGAGCTATGGTGATCAGGGACATGGCCCGCTCGCGGATGTTTTTGCCGTGCAGGTGAGCAATGCCGTATTCGGTAACCACGTAATGAAGATCACCACGGGTCATGGTCACCCCCGCACCTTCTGCCAGGGCAGGAACGATACGCGAGTTTTTACCGTCGCGGCTCGTCGATTGAAGGACAAGGATGTTTTTTCCCTTTGGAGCGAGCACAGCCCCGCGCATGAAATTGGCCTGTCCGCCAACGCCGCTGTAAAAAGTAGAACCGATCGATTCAGCAGAAGCCTGCCCGGTCAGATCTATTTCCAGGGCACTGTTGATGGCAGTCATGTGGTTGTGGCCGGCAATAACCAGCGGGTTGTTGGTGTAATCGATTTCCCGGAAAAGGATGGCCGGGTTGTCGTTTATATAGTTGTAGGTTTCCCGCGAGCCCATGCAGAAGGAAGCAACCGTTTTGCCCCGGTTGCGCTCCTTGCGGCTGTTGTCGACAGCCCCGCTTTTCAGCAGTTTCACCAGGCCGTCGCTGAGTAGCTCGGTATGAACCCCCAGGTGTTTTTTCTCGCCCAGGGCGGTCACGGTAGCATTGAGCACTCCGCCGTAACCGATCTGAATGGTATCACCATCTTCTACAATCCTGGCCACATAATGGCCTATTTTTTCTGCTATTTTCTCTTCCACGAGCGGTGGGGGATACTCGAGCAGCGGTTCATCATGCCAGATGAGATAATCAATCTGCTCCACGTGGAGAAAGGTATTGCCGTGCACCCTCGGCATGTTTGCATTGATCTGAGCAATGACTGTATCGGCGCTTTCGACTGCTGCCCTGGTTATATCCAGGCTTATCCCGAGACTACAGTAACCGTGTTCATCTGGTGGTGAAACCTGAATTAGAGCTACATCCACCGTCACCTGCCGCAGCCTGAAAAGGGAGGGGACATCGGAGAGTAAAATGGGTGTATAATCAGCATCTCCATTGTTGACAGCCTGCCTCGTGTGGCGGCTGATAAAGAAAGAGTTCTGGCGAAAGTTGCTCTTCAATTTGGCATCGCTGTACGGAGCCACACCGAGGGACCAGACATGAAGAATCTCGGTGTCAAAAAAAGCCTTGGGGTTTGATTCTACATACCGGACCAGCGTATTAACCAGGTACTGCGGTTCCCCGCAACCTGTGGAGATAAAAATGCGATCGCCAGCCTTGATCTTGCCAAATATGTCGTCAGTTGAAGCAACTTTTTGCGGGTATCTTTTCTTCAGTTCATCAGCTGTAAGCACGGCTGATCACCTACCTTCGCCTTATTTTATCAGCCGTATCGCCGGAAGGCAACTGTCCGGCAGGCCCGGGTTTTATTGATCATTTAAAGATGCCAGGTTGTTAATATTGTGACAATATACTATTTTACCTGCGAAAAAGATGATCTTCATGTCATAGAAGCAGTTTGACCCTGGTAAATGTGAAAAATTTGGGTTTGCAGCTTCACCTCCTGCATTCTGTTCAATGTTGAATTTTTTCGCGATAATTGACCTGTTTAAAAGGGTGACTCAAATAATCTTCTCCTGTTATGTAATACAAACATGTGACTCCTATTATTTGAAAGCTTTCCGACCGGTGATTTTAACGGTCCAGGCAGGGATAATAATCCCTGGAGCGAATTATAAATTGAAGGAGGGAAAGCACATGAAACTGTTTTTGGATACAGCTAATATTGACGAAATCAGGCAGGCCGCAGACTGGGGAGTAATATGCGGGGTAACCACCAACCCCTCCCTGGCAGCCAGAGAAGAGGACGACTTTGCCACCATCCTCCCCTCTATCTGTGAGCTGGTCGATGGCCCCATCAGCGCAGAAGTCCTTTCGCTTGACGCGGAGGGGATGATCCGGGAAGCCCGCAAACTGGCCTCCGTTCATCCAAATGTGGTAATCAAGATCCCCATCACTCCCGAGGGGACTAAAGCAATTAAAGCTCTCTCCGCCGAAGGGATCCGGGTTAATACAACCCTGGTTTTCTCGGCCAGCCAGGCTCTCCTGGCAGCACGGGCCGGGGCGGCTTTTGTCAGCCCCTTTATCGGAAGGCTCGACGACATCGGCCAGACCGGGGTTAATTTGATTCACGACATTGTCGATATTTTCGACCGGCATGGACTTGAAGCGGAAGTGATTGCCGCCAGCATCCGTCACCCTCAGCATGTTCCGGCGGTAGCCCTGGCGGGAGCGCACATTGCCACCCTGCCTTTCAAGGTTTTGCAGCAGATGTACAAACATCCCCTGACAGACCGCGGGATAGAAAACTTTTTAAATGATTGGAAGAAAGCGAAAGAAGCTAGAAGCAAGAAGTGATCATCAGTTAACAAACCACACAAAGAACCCTGCTCCCCGGGCGAAAACGTGCAAGCATGGGGTCAGGTCTTGAATTATTACTTTTTGTCGATCTGAAAGGACAGATTATTAAAATAAGAGTTGATCTCTTATAAATGTTTGCTCAGGAATTATATAAAAAGTGATAATTCAAGACCTGACCCCATGGGCATTTTACTTCTTCTCCTGAGAACCTTCTGCTGGAGAATTCACAGATTCCCCGGGATTTTCCGATACTTCCAGTCTGTTTTCAAAGTAAACACTCTGGCTGGGAAAGGCGACAGATACTCCTTCTGTTTCCAGGATAGCCAAGATCTTAAAGTTTATCTCCTCCTTCACCGCCAGGTGATCGGCCCACACGGTTGTTCTTGTGTAGAAGTAGATAAATATATCAAGGCTGCTGTCATTAAACTGGTCAAACCGGACAAATATGGCGTCTGGATGGACCTCCGGATGCTCTTCCAGCATGGTCTTAATCCTGTCAATACAGACCTGTAGTTTCTGACGCGCTGTATCGTAGGTAACCCCGAGATGGAAGGAAATACGCCGTTTCTGCATGCGGGTCCAGTTGGTGATGGGATCGTTGGCCATGCTGGCATTAGGTACAATGACCTGGGCATTTTCAAAATTGCGCACCCTGGTACTGCGAAAACCCATCTCTTCCACTGTCCCTTCGACGCTGGGTGAGCTGATCCAGTCGCCCACCTCAAAGGGCTTGTCGAGCAGGATCACCACTCCGCCGAATATGTTGGCTAATGCATCCTTTGCCGCCAGGGCTACAGCCAGGCCACCGAGGCCCAGGCCGGCGATGAACCCGTTGACATCATAGTCCCACTCCTGGGCAATAATTGCCACGGCCAGGGCAATGATGATAAACCGCAGCGCCTTGGTCGCGAAACCGGCTACTGTTTTTTCTACACTCAATTTCTTGCTTAATTTATGATAGGCATCACCGCCAACCAGGTTGTAAAACCCGGCGACTATGAACACTATGATCAGGGAACGAAAGATGTTGTCCATTACAGCATCGACTGCCGGACCCAGGGGCAGTGAAAGAAGGGCGATGTAGAAACCGATAACCAGGATCAACCGCTTGATCGGATTTTCAAATGCCAGCAGGATAGCTTCGTCAAAGGCTGTTTTTGTTTTCTCTGCCATCCTTAAAATGATCCTGAAGATAAAGCATATAAAAAGACCCCTGACCAGGAAAGCCAGTAAAACTATATAAGCGGCGGTGCCCAGCTGCCACCAGATGTTCTCCCGGGCAACTACCGCTTGCCAGAGTTGCAGCAGGGATTCAGGCAATAGCAAAACCTCCTTAATAAATCGCATATACCTCTAGACAGTGGTTTTTATGCGAATAAACCTTTTTACTTCATAATTAATTTTAACTGAAAAGCCAACGACACAAACGAACCATCCCCCTGTGTTAAAAAACACAAAAGAACCGTCCTCCTGTGTTTTTACTTCTTCGGCCGGGCAAACAATCCTCCCTGCCGGTTCTGATTTTTCTTTGATAATCGTTTATAATAGATTTCGAAAGTGTCATTTCGAAATACTGTTTCTGGAGGCTGAAAATGAAGTTTAACCGCTTAATATTATCATTGCTCATTGCAGTGGCTTTCTTTATTCTGGCCGGTTTTGTCTACTACTACAGCACCCTCGGCGCGGTGGAAGTCATCACTCCCGACGAAGGAAGCACTAAAATGGAAAGTCTCTCTCCGGCGGGGCCTGCAAACTGCTTGATCCAGATGACGGCTGATTTCGGCCTGACCAAAAAGCTGGTCACTTACCCCGACATCCCGTCACCGGGAGATTTCATGATCATTGAAGGGGGCCCTTTTGACAACCCGGATAATTTAACCCTTGCTTTTGATTTTCCCGGGGCTTTATCGCAGCAGTATTCGGTAGGGAACCTGATCTACATCATTGTTGGAATCAGCTGTGATACTGAACCGGGCCTCTACCAGCTGGCATTTAAGAAGGGCATCGGGGAAGATCCGGCGGCGGGAGAAACAGTCCTTGCGAAAAATATCGAGATCGCCCCCAAAGAATTCGCCTTTTCCCGCTTCAGCATGCCTGCAGACCGGACTGCCGGATGGACGACAGCCCGTTTGGAGGAAGATCGGGAAAAAGTCCGCCAGGCCCGCGAAACAACAGAACCCCATCCCCTGTGGACGGATCCCTTCATTTCCCCGCTGGAGGGGCGGATAAGTTCCCAGTATGGTGCTGTGAGGGTTATAAACAACAACCCGCCGCGCCGGCATGTTGGGCTTGATATCGCCGCCGATGAAGGCACCCCGGTGGTTTCTACAAACCGGGGCATAGTCAGGCTGGCCGAGTTTCTTCTCTCGGGAGGAAATACCGTAATTGTGGATCACGGGATGGGGCTTTCAAGTTCTTATCTCCACCTGGATGAAATGGCCGTCGAACCAGGCCAATGGGTAGAATGCGGTGCCCTCATCGGAACTTTAGGCATGACCGGTTATGCCACCGGTCCGCACCTGCACTGGGAAGTTAACATTGGCCAGGATGCAGTCAACCCGGAACAGTTGCTAGACGGTGACCTTCTATGGGTTCCCCCGGCTTATGTAAGCAAAATGGTTTCCGAAAAAGTAAACTGATAAAATTTTAATGACAAATCGGTAAATCGGGGCAAAACTAACTGCTTTTTCAAACAAAAAACTTAGCAAACAGCAAAATTCGTGGTAAAATAAAAAAATCCAACCACAGAGAGGGGTGCAAATAATGTTATCAAAGAAAGCGCTGGGCATCAGTCCTTCATCAACCATGGCTATCGACAGCAAGGCCAAGGGAATGAAAAGCAAAGGAATTGATGTAGTCAGTTTCGGAGCAGGCGAGCCCGACTTCGATACTCCACCGCACATTCGAGAAGCTGCTATCAGGGCTATCAATGAAGGGTACACCCGCTATACCCCTGCCGCGGGTATGCCAGAGCTCAGGGAAGCAATCTGCAAAAAACTGCAAGGCGACAACGGGCTTGATTACGAACCCGCCCAGATAGTGGTCAGCAACGGGGCCAAACATTCTCTGTACAATGTAATGGTCACCCTTCTTAATCCAGGCGACGAAGTACTCGTGCCCAAACCGTACTGGGTAAGCTACCCTGAAATGGTTCGCCTTGCCGACGGCATACCGGTACCGGTCGAGAGCAGGGAAGAAAACCTCTTCAAGGTCACTGCCGCCGACCTCGAAAAAGTTTGCACCCAGAAATGTAAAGCGCTCATTATAAACAGCCCCTCTAATCCGACGGGCCAGATTTACAGTATTGAAGAACTGCAGGAGATCGCCCGCTTCTGCGTCGACCGCGGTATCTATATAGTAACCGATGAGATATATGAAAAGCTGATCTACAGCGGCTCACAACACTTCAGTATTGCCTCGTTGAGCAATGAGATTAAGGAACTGACCATTGTTGTCAACGGCGCATCAAAAAGTTTTGCCATGACCGGCTGGCGAATTGGCTATACCGCTTCCAACACGGCGATCGCCAAAGTGATGGCCAACATCCAGAGCCACACCTCATCCAACCCCAATTCCATTGCCCAGAAGGCAGTAGTGGCTGCCCTGCAGGGGCCGCAGGAAAGTATCGAAGAAATGCGTCTTGCCTTCGATGAACGGCGCCGTTTCATGTTCCGGCGAGTGTCCGAAATTCCCTGTCTCAGTGCCGTTGAGCCGCTGGGCGCTTTCTATATATTCGTGGGTATGGCAGAAGTAATCGGCAAACATTACCATGGCACTGCTATAACAGACAGTGACAATTTTGCCTACCTTCTCCTGGAAAATCACAAAGTAGCGGTGGTGCCAGGCACCGGTTTCGGCTCTCCCAACCATATGCGCCTATCATTCGCCACCTCACTGGAAAATATCGCCAAAGGCCTGGACCGGATCGAGGCCTTTTTGGAAGAACTTGCCTAACAGCCGGACTGGAGGATTTTTATGTACAACGTTGCTATAATCGGAGCTGGGATCATCGGAACAACTATAGCCCGCGAACTCTCCCGCTACAAACTGCGAGTCGTCCTGATTGAAAAAGACAGCGATGTTGCCAATGGAACGACCAAGGGGAACAGCGCCATCATCCATGCCGGGTTCGATCCTGAACCGGGGACCCTTAAAGCACGCTTTAACGCTGCAGGTAACCGTCTTTACGGCGAACTCTGCCGGGAACTCGAGGTTCCCTACAAAGAAATCGGTTCGCTGGTTATCTCTTTCAGTGAGAAAGAAGAACAGACCCTGCGGGAGCTTTACGAGCGGGGTCTGGCCAACAATATTCCCGCCCTCGAGCTGGTAGGGCGAAAAGAACTGCACCAAATGGAACCAGGGCTGAATAAGAATGCTTCTAGTGCTCTCTATGCCCCCACTGCCGGCATAGTCGACCCCTACCTGATGGCCATTGCCCTGGCTGAAAGTGCCGCTGTCAACGGGGTCGATATCCGCCTCGACTGCCCGGTATCCAATATCCACAAAACAGCAACGGGCTTCCGGATCAGCTGCGGCGGTGGTGAAATTGAAACAGGATTGATAATTAATGCCGCCGGCCTCTACTCCGACCGGATCAGCGAACTTGTCAATCCGCCATCTTTTAAGATCAAACCGACCCGTGGAGAGTATTTTATCCTGGACAAAGGGACCGACCGCCTGGCACGGCATGTCCTCTTCCCCTGCCCTACCGACCTGGGCAAGGGAGTGCTCGTTTCTCCCACCGTCCATGGCAACCTGATCATCGGTCCCAATGCCGAATTGGTCGATTCGAAGGAGGCAACTGAAACAACAGTGGAAGGCATGGCCTACGTGCGCGAACATGCCAAAAAAATTAAACCGAATTTTTTACCTTTCCATAAAGTGATCACTTCTTTCAGCGGCCTGAGGGCCAAGAGCGATCGGGGCGATTTTATTGTTGAAGAATCCATTGAGAATCCCGGTTTTTTCAATGCAGCCGGGATCGATTCGCCGGGGCTCGTCTCGGCGCCAGCAATTGCTCCCCACCTCCTTGAAATGCTGCAAAAGAGAACCGGCCCCCTGGTAAAAAAAGAAACTTTCACACCCCGGGGTAAGAGCCACCGCCCCTTCATGGAACTAAACCGGGAAGAACAAACAAAACTTATTAAAAAAGATCCGCGCTACGGACGGATTATCTGCCGCTGCGAGAGCATCACCGAGGGTGAGATTGTGCAGGCCATAGCAGGCCCTGTAGGTGCACGGACAGTGGACGGGATCAAGAAACGGGTCCGCCCTGGAAGCGGACGCTGCCAGGGCGGATTCTGCGGACCTCGGGTCATGCAGATCCTTTCTCATGAACTGGGGATGAAAATGCCCTCTATTTACAAGAACAACCCCGGATCGTTAATCCTGAGCGGCCCTACAAAGGGGCAACAACCCGAGGTAAAAATAACGGGTGAAACAGCCGCCTTATCGATTAATCGTCATAATGCAGAAGAAAAAAGCATTAATATGGAACTGGCTGTAATCGGCGGT
>JAGYMW010000056.1 GCA_018400435.1 Bacillota bacterium
CTGTGCAAAGTAAGCCGACTCCGCCGTTGAAATAGCTTAAACGGCTCCATAATCACTGTGAACCCGAGGCCTCCAATGATAAACAATAGCATGATCGTGCCATTAACCAGATAATCCGTCGGAACCCGGGTCAGGCTGTCATAACTGCCAAAGAGATCAAATCCGGCGTTGCCAAAAGCGGAGATAGCATGGAACAGGGCAAAGAAAACTCCTTGGCCAATTCCCAAAATGGGAATAAAACGAATGCTTAAAAGAATCGTTCCGATTGCAACAAAGAAAACCGCCATCCTGACCACGGCTAAAACAAGCCTCAGCAACCCGGCAACCGATTCCTGATTCAAGGCTTCTTTGACCAGAAGGCGATCCCGCAGGGTTATCCTCCGTCCAAGAAAAATAAAGATCAAGGTGGCCATGGTCATAAAACCGAGGGCACCAATAAAAATAAGGGTCATAATGACCCCCTGGCCCAGAGGTGAAAAGAATGTCCCTGTATCTACAACCACCAATCCGGTGACACAGACTGCTGAAGTGGCCGTAAAAAGAGCGTCCACATAATTCAGCCCTTCTCCCGCGTGCATGGGAGGAAGGCTCAGCAATAGCGATCCAGCGAATATTACTCCAAGGAAACCGGAGACCATAACCCGCGCCGGGTTGAGGGGCTTATGCCTGTTTTGCAATGATCATCATCTCCGAAGGAACGGATACATTTACTTAATAAGGCATACTCATTTCAGGTTAACTATTTTCTTTGGCCACATCAACGAGACGGGCAAAAGCTTCTTTGTCATTTACAGCAAGGTCTGCCAGAACCTTGCGGTTAATCTGCACATCGGCTTTTTTCAGTCCGTTAATAAACCTGCTGTATGATAGTCCGCCTGTCCTGGCCGCAGCATTGATCCTGGCAATCCATAGCTTACGGAAATCGCGTTTACGTTGTTTGCGATCCCGATAAGCATAGGAAAGTGATCTCATTACCTGCTGATTGGCTACCCTGAAGAGCTTGCTTTTAGCCCCGTAGTATCCTTTGGCCAGTTTTAATATTTTTTTACGCCTTTTCCGAGCGATGGGTCCTCTTTTTGTGCGAGGCATCGTCAATCATCCTCCTACAAGTTGTACTGTATAATTCTTTTTTCTTTATCCGACTCTTCTTAAACCATCAGGGAATAAGAAGCTTTACTCTTTTGGTGTCGGCGGGCTTAACAATGGTCGATTTGCGCAGCCGCCTCTTACGCTTGGCACTTTTTTTACCTGTAAGATGGCTGTCAAATGCACGATAACGCTTAATTTTTCCAGTGCCGGTTTTTTTAAAACGTTTAGCCGCACCGCGGTGGGTTTTCATTTTGGGCATTGTTACAACAACCTTTCTCTGCTATGATTTGGGCGCCAGAATCATAATCATGTTTCGCCCTTCCTGTTTGGCCGCTTTTTCCACAACGCTGAATTCGGCAAGGCTTTCGGCCATCTGCTGACTGAGACGTTTGGCAATCTCCGGATGGGTAATCTCCCGTCCCCTGAACATAACAGTAACTTTTACCTTATCTCCATTTTCAAGAAATTTCTTGCCCCTCTTTACCTTTACCTCAAAGTCATGCGTGTCAATATTGGGCCTCAGCTTAATTTCTTTTATAGTTGTAGTCTTCTGTTTCTTACGCGCTTCGCGATCACGTTTACTTTGCTCATACTTATATTTTCCATAATCCATCAGCCGGCAAACCGGCGGCCGCGCTCCGGGAGCAACGTTAACCAGATCCATTTTCTTTTCCTGGGCCATCTGCAGCGCTTCACTTGTCTTTATTACTCCAAGTTGGGTACCGTCTGCATCGATCACCAGGACTTCCCGGGCTTTGATTTGTTCATTGACGAACAAATTCTTACTAATCTTCTTTCACCTCCTGGTTATTATAAAAGAGCAGGCATCTTCTGCCTGCTCTAAATATCCATTGTTTGTGGATAAACCCTGGTAACAGTTGAAAAACGCCCCGGGGTGAGAAGCAGAGGCTTCTGCTTGCATCCGATTTATTTTACTGTTGTAATATACCAGAATATACTGGTTTGGTCAAATTATTTTTTCTTCAACCTCTCTTTTCAAGTCTGAAATAAAAGAGGCAAGATTCTGTGGCCCCAGATCGCCCCGTTCTCGATGCCGCAAGGCTACTTCTCCACTTTCCTCTTCCTTTTCCCCAATTACCAGCATATAAGGAATCTTCTTGACCTGGGCTTCCCTGATCTTGTAACCAACTTTTTCATTGCGCTGATCCACCTGCACGCGAAAACCGTCCATCATCAGTTTGTCATAAACCTGCCCGGCATAATCATGGCTTCTCTCCGTAACCGGAATTACTATCACCTGAACGGGCGCCAGCCAGGCAGGGAAGGCTCCACCGTAATGCTCGATCAGCAGAGCAAGCAACCGTTCCATCGATCCATAAATTACACGGTGAATAACCACAGGTCTGTGTTTGGCCCCATCTTCACCTACATATGTGAGATCGAACTTTTCCGGCATCTGGAAATCCAGCTGGATGGTTCCACACTGCCAGCTGCGACCAAGGCAATCCTCGAGATGAAAGTCAATCTTGGGACCGTAAAAAGCACCATCTCCTTCATTGATTTGAAAGTCGATTATTTTTTCTTTTAATACAGTCTCAAGGATCGAGGTAGCCCTGTCCCACATTTCCCGGGTGCCCATTGCTTTTTCAGGCCTTGTGCTCAATTCAACGCTGTACTTAAAACCAAAAACCCGGTAAAAACGGTCCATCAGTTCAATTACCCCGGCCACTTCCGATTCTACCTGATCGGGAAGCATAAAAATGTGAGCATCATCCTGGGTAAATGAGCGAACCCTCATCAGGCCATGAAGAGTACCGGAAAGTTCATGGCGGTGAACAATACCCATTTCGCCAATCCGCCTCGGCAAATCACGGTAGCTGTGCATTTTAGATCGGTAGACGAGCATTGCTCCGGGGCAATTCATCGGTTTTACCGCATAGTCCTGGTCGTCTATTTTTGTAAAATACATGTTTTCACGGAAATGATCCCAGTGACCGGATTGTTCCCAGAGAGTACGGTTCAGAATCAGCGGTGTTCTTATTTCCTCATAGCCCGCCCGGCGGTGTTCCATCCGCCAGAAATCAGTCAGTTCCTGCCAGATGATCATCCCGTTGTTATGTAAAAAGGGAAACCCGGGGCCTTCTTCCTGGAGACTGAATAGATCCAATTCACGGCCCAGCTTGCGATGATCCCGTTTTTTTGCTTCTTCAAGCATTTGCAGATGGTGATCAAGCTGCTCCCTGTTCGGAAAGGCGGTGCCATAGATACGCTGCAGCATGGGATTTTTTTCATCTCCGTGCCAGTACGCTCCGGCCAAACCGGTCAGTTTAAAAGCTTTTACCATACCGGTGTGCGGCAGATGAGGACCTGCACAGAGATCAATGAAATCGCCCTGCTCGTAACAGCTGATTACGGCATCCTCGGGCAGATCTTCAATCAGCTCCAGTTTGTAAGGCTCATTCCTCTCCTTGAAGAACTGGAATGCCTCCTCCCTGCTCAACTCCCGCCTGATAATGGGATGCCTTTCTTTAACTATTTTTTTCATTTCCTTCTCGATCTTGCCCAGATCGTCAGAAGAAATGGGTTCTGCAAAATCGAAATCATAATAAAAACCATTCTCGATTGCCGGACCTATCCCCAGTTTGACATCAGGATACAACCTTTTCACGGCGTGAGCCAGAACATGGCTGGCAGTATGCCGAAAAATGTGAGCTCCAACTGACGAGTCAAACTCAACGAAAGAAATTTTACTGTTCTCCAACAATGGTTGACTCAAGTCGCATTCTTTTCCATCGACAAGAATCGCCAGTAATTTGTTATTTGACGCTTTCATTCCTTTATATAAGTCCATGCAGGTTGTTCCTTCAGGGTAGGCAACCTCTTCGCCATTTTCTAATTTAACTTTTATATGCTGCATTGTGTGGACGCCTCCTTTGAAGGTGATCATAATTTTTTCAGCCGCTCCTGTCAAGGCAACGGTACCACTGATAAAATCCAGGCTGCCTGTCTGCGTAGGATCTTCATAAAACGATTATACTCTCAGGTTTAAGGCCCGTGGCTGAATTTCCATCTCAGCCGAAGCACAGCCGGGTTGTTCCCCATCCAGGTTAAGCAGCGGACAATCATCTGATTCAACATTAATAACCCTGCCGCGCAGGCTGGTTATCCGGGGATGATCAAGATGCTTACCCCGATAAACTTTCGGCAGATTGAGTAAAAGATCACTTTTGCTGAGATTGCGAGCAATAATTATGTCAAAACTGCCGTCGTCCATCAGGGCATGGGGAGCGATAAACATGCCCCCGCCAAAATAGCGACCATTGGCCACAGCAATGAAGGTAATCGGCTCGTTGCAGATCTCTTTACCGTCCACCGTGATCTTCATCTTTTTATTCTGGTAACGGAACAGGCTGGCCACGGTTCCCCCTAAAAAAGAAACAAAACCTCCCAGCGCTTTGCTGGTTCTGTTAACGCGGTTTACAATATCGCCATCCAGTCCCATACCGGCCACGTTGAGAAAATATCGCACTTCCTGTCCACTACCGCCGTTATACTTAACTTTGCCTGCATCGACCGGGAAAGAAGGATTACGATATATCCGGCGGGCTGCTTCAGTAAAATTAAGCGGTGTTCCCAGGGTCTTGATCAGATCCCGGCCGGTGCCGGACGATATTATACCCAGGGATACTTTTCTTCTCACTGCCTCTTCTGCCAGGAAAAATCCGTTAATCACCTCGTTAACAGTCCCATCCCCGCCGACGGAGATAATTAACTCGTTCCCCTGGCTTAGAAAATTACTGGTGAGAACCGTTGCTTCACCGGGTGCCCCGGTAAAGCGGTACTCAAAATTAAAACCCTCCTGTTTCATAACCCTGGCAATAACCGGCCATAACTTACCGGTAGAGCCGTTACCGGAAACCGGATTAACGACAACCGCCGCTCGGATCAGCTGCATGAATATGACTCCTTCGCTGAATGTTTACTGGCAATAATCTTCATGGCTGTCGAACAAAATTTTCCGCAGCAGCCGTCTCGGAATGTTCTCACTGAGAAAACACTTTATTAATTATAGCACACCGTGGTAATTAGTCGGGCTGATGACAGGATCAACACGATATTAGGAAATTATTCCTTGCGGACAAGTTGTTGACTTAACGCTCAAATCCCCTGTTTAAGTTCTGGTTTTTAAATTCTGTTTGGCTTGAAAAACCAGGCTGTGGATATATTCTTCCCGGTTGGCATTATCCCGCCCATCATAAAAAACGGAAATAATCGGGATACCAATATCCCGGCTGAGAGCTCCCTGCACGGCTTCTACAACCGACGCAGGCATACAGGTAAAAGGCCCCACAAAAATGGCTCCAGCTGCCTCTTTCCGGCCAGCCAGGGCTCCGGTGCGGCCAATCGTCATGGGCGGTTCGCCGGCAGTATGTTCCGGGATATAATTGATGGAATGAGCCAATATCTCCGCCGCAGATGGCTCTTCCCTGCCTTCCAGCATGACACCGGCGGCCTTTTCAATCCGGTGTTCATCGCGGTGTGCCAGCCAGTTGATGGCACCATAACCCAGTTTGTATAAATAGCGAACCAGGTTTTTCTTATAATTATATTCCTTCAGGGCCAGGCGGTAATTGGCAAAAACAGTATACACAAAAAATTCCGTGGCCGGGGCCAGAAAAACTTCCCCTCCGGCTCCCTCGATCTGTTTAATAATATCCTTATTGCATCTATCGTCGAGGCGGACATAATATTCACCGGCCAGCAGAATCAGGGGCCTTTTTTCATCTCTGCGGGGAATGGAAGCAAACTGTTTCCCTGCTTCGGCCAGAATTTCCTCCAGCCCGCGCAGATGACTGCCGCCCGGCAAGGCGGTCCATTTGAAACGATAATGCCGGAGGTAAACATAGATCTCTTTGCAATATCGATCGAAAAGTGTCTCCGACTCTCCTTCATTCATTTCATAAGGCCTCGTCCGATGCAGCATTTTATTGAGCATATCAATTGCCAGAAGTCCGTCAAAAAGAGCGACAGCAAATTCCGGGCCGAACCTTTTTACAGCATCTTCTGTTTTCAAGGCGCAGACCCTTTTTTCACCATAACCG
Organism: Bacillota bacterium; assembly: GCA_018400435.1. Taxonomy (GTDB): domain Bacteria; phylum Bacillota; class Dethiobacteria; order DTU022; family DTU022; genus M55B129. The sequence goes on from JAGYMW010000056.1 coordinate 6,153, forward strand.
GCCCTGTTGATGATTAAAGACTGGGCAGAAGCATAATAGCCAAAGCGGCAGGGCCCGCAGGCCCATCCTTCAAGCATTACGGTTCCCTCTTCTTCGAAATCGCGAGGATTTTGCTCGGCATAAGCCAGAAAATCCTGCAGGCTCTGGAGAAAAGGCAGACATTCCTCACCGTTGGTGTAAAGACGTGCCAGGGTCAGATCCTTATCGTTGCTTCGCGGAAGAAGAACAGCTTCGACACCATAATTCTCAAAAAGGGAAACAAATACGGCTGGATGACTGCTCAGGTTGGGAACCAGGATTTTTTTCAGTTCAGGATCGTTAACGTCAATAGTCCGGGCTGAGCGGGATATCTTTTTCTCCCTGTTCCTGCGGGAAAGACATGTATTCTTGAATGCTTCCAGCCTGGTGATCATCCCGGCCGGTGCGGTATGTTCATCCAGAGTAAGGCGCAAAAACTCGGCCACATTGGCCAAATAATGGCGAAGCATTGAATTGGGACCACACCTGAAAGGATCCTGTAGTACCAGGTGCAGCTGCGGAAGGCCACTTTCTGTTGATCGTTCATTAAAAAATTGAGCCGCAACAGCCGCAGCCATCATATTCTGCAACTGAGAAGAGTAAATGTTATCCATCTGCTCGGTTGTATGTGTCATGTACTGTTCAAAATCATCCCGGTGGGTATCGAGAAAAGACGACTCGATCCTTCCTTCGTACCATCCGCGCAGATATTCAAGAAAGAAATCCTGGGGAATGGCCGTTAAACCCCTTTGTGAAGCATGCGCCATAACATTTTTAGAAACAAAAGGATCATATAGCGTATAAGAACGTCCCAGGACCAACGCCACAATGGCATCGGGGCTGGCGGCAAGATCTTCAATTATGCGCCGCCCTTCTTTTTCAACCACCGACCTGTAATCGGCAAGAGCCCTGTATCCATCCCGGACAGCCCGGTTGACAAGATCAGGTGAATAATTTTTCCCGAGAAGCTTCCTGGCAGCCGGTATTAGCTGATTTTCAACACGTTCTGCTCCCTCATGAAAACTGAGGCGGGCATGTAAAATTTTATCATCCGGCAGATCAAGGGAATGGACAACCACCCCTTTGACCATCATCATAAGGGGACAGCTTAAGGAACGAGGCCAGTCTGCCAGCCAGGGCAGGGGCTCCATGTCGAATATTTCGGGTATAAAAATGTAATCGGTTCCTCTATCAGCCAGTTCCCGGTAATGCCCGACCAGGACCTCCATGGGGAAGCACATTTCGGCGGCCAGATCCATTTTCCCCTTTTCCAGTATTTTTTCATTTGATTCTCCGCTGGGAACAACCCTGGCGCCGAGGATCCTGAAAAAAGCAGCCCAGAACGGGTAGAATTCATAATTAAGTCCGCCGCAGGCAATGCCCACCTGTGGTCCTTCATCAAGCGGTTCGCCGGCCGCTTTCAAAAAGATCTCCTCCCGAAGCTCCCGGTAATCAGGAAGGCCTTCGTCCTTTTTCTTCTTTTCAAGTTCTGAATAACGGCCGCAGCGGTCACCGTAAATAAAGCGGGAACCGTCACTAAAAGTAATTACATCAAGAATGCAATGGTGATCGTAGGGGCACCGGGCCCGGCACGGTTTCCTTTCCAGACGGTATTCATTCAGGCGGTCCAGCTGGTGAGAAGGTTTCTCCGGTTTCCCATCTTCCAGGTAGAAAAAACGGGCCATCAGGGCAGCTCCAAGAGCGCCGGACAGTTCGGGGTTTGGCGGAACTAAAATATCTCTCCCACATATGGCGGCAAAAGCGGAAGCAAGAGCATGATTTTTGGCAGTCGCACCGGTAAAAACCAGCTTCCCTTCGGTCACCCTGTTTTCCACGGTCCGGCTCAGGTAGTTACGGGCTGCAGAATAGGCGAGGCTGGCCAACTGGGCATCCAGCGGCAGCCCCCGGGAAGCAGCTGCAACAAGGGCAGACTGGGACAGGAGTGTGCAGTTATCACCGAGGTCAATGGCATAAGCAGCCTGAAAAGCTTTTTGCGAAAATTCTTCCTTGATTCGCACACCAAGGAGTTCAGCCAAATTTTCGAGAAAAGTCCCTGTTCCGGCAGCACAGACCGGATTCATGTTGTAATCAAAAAGGATATCATTTTTAATTTGAATAAACTTGGAATCTTCCCCCCCGATTTCAATAACAGCCAGGTCGTGTTCCTCAAACAGGGATTTTATGCCTTCTGCCTGGCAGGTAATTTCATCGGCGGCATAGTCCGCGGCCAGAATTTTCTGGGCCAGGAAACGTCCTGATCCTGTGGTACAGGCAACTACAGGAGGTCTGGTGCGCATTATATCTTTAAATTTTTCATTAATCTCTTTCATCAGTTCCAGCACTTGCAGGGCAGGACGGCCGGCCGTGGGCAGGTAAACTCCGCCGATGAATTGTCCTTTTCCGTCCAGCAGCACGCACTTGGTGGAAACGGAACCACAGTCCACTCCCAAATAAATAATGGAAAGATCTTTCACCTTTCCTGTAAAATGATCCTCGCCGTAAATAACTTTTTCAGCTTGCAGAGGAGGAAGTGGATTTTCGGGGACATAGCGTCTTGAATACATTTTTTCAATACTGACCCTTGATGTCGACAGTTCAAAACCCTTCTGAGCCGCCCCCAGGGCATTTATGTATTCATGGTCGTCCGGAACCGACAACGTGATGTTGTGTTCACGGCAGTATTCTCCCAGGTACTTTAGAATAGCCCGGTTATTGGCCACACCTCCGACGGTTATAAGAGTACCCGGCCCCTTGATTCTGTTCCGCGCTACACCCGTGACCACCAGGTCCACCAGTGTTTTGGCCAACCCTGCCGCTACAGCCATCTGTGAAGCCCCGCCGTTAATGGCATGGGTCATGTCAGATTTAGCAAAAACGGCACAACGGCCCGATATTTTTACCGGTGATTCCGCCTTTAGAGCCACTTCCGCCAGTTCACGGTCGTTATAGCCCATTCTGGTGGCCTGCTGGTACCAGAATGAACCACTTCCTGCCGCACACTGGCCATTGCGGTTGAAAAAAATGATCGCACCACTGCGGTCAATCTCCAGGTAGTACATATTTTCATGTCCCAGAGATAAAACAGCCCGGCCCTTGATCCCGAGGCTGCTTATTCCCGCCTGCAGCGATTCTGCTTCAAGAATAGGGTTAATACCCAGTTCATCGGCTACCAGCCTGGCATTATTACCGGTAAGACCGATTCGCATTTTAGACCCGCGTGTTTTAGCAACCAGATTGTTGAGGCACTCTCCGGCAGCTGCTTCTGGATTTCCGGAAGCATGGCGGTAGATCTTTTCTACACATCCATTCTCGATCAGGACGCCCTTTACAGAAAAAACTCCAATATCAAGGCCAATAGAAGGTATACTGTTTCCCTGTTCCGACTTTATAATCATCAAATCGCTCCCTGCTAACCCTGTTAGAAAGTTATGCAGCGAATATTTCCGCCAAACGCCGTTCTTGCAACCGGCAAAGAATAACCAATGAACAGTGAATGAAGCTGGATGAATTCAACGGCAGTTAATGAAATGCTTTTTTTTAGCGGGCACCTCCGCCGCCGCCACCTCCACCGCCTCCGCCACCGCCGGAGAAACCGCCTCCTCCTCCCGAACCTGACGAAGTTGCTGAATGAAAAGCGGTGCGGAACGAGTTTCCCATGGTGGAGGTAAAATCGCCAAAACGGGCGGGATTGGCGGCCACCATTCCATAGGCGGGCCAGAGAACAGGCATATCCCTTTCCAGGTTTGGATAGACAAGGCGCAGCTGCTCAATGACCTCTTTTGCTACTCCAAGTGTCACAGCATAGACCAGGTAATGTTCCCAAATAACCAGTGATGGGATAGTGGAGCGATCGAGGCTGGAAAAATGCTGCAAAAAACGTTTAAATGCTTTCCATTTAGCGTAATGATCCGCTCCTTTTGGCATCAGCCTCTTCATCACCCCAAAGGCAACCGCCATCAGCGGACCGACAATTATGGCGATCATCCCTGTAACATACATACCAAAAATAAACAGGGGAATGCCGATTACGGTCAGAACCGCTGCGGCAATTATCCCAGGCCAGGCTAAACCCCTGAAAAACTTCTCTTTTTCTACCTCTTCTTTTATTTTTTTGATCCAGTCCTGGTAAAAAGCGGCTGTGCTGGTTTTATGCTTTCGGCCGTATGCTTCAATTGCCTGCAGAGTTGTCCCTTCGTTAGAGCCGCTGCCAACTTCGTTAAAAATAAAAGAATGGAGTTTTTCTTCATGCGGTTTTAGACTGTCTTTGCCTTCATCTGGAATAATTCGGTAATCAGTAAAACTACGCTTGATGATCAGGCCCTTTTCACCCTGGTATTCTTCAAGCTTCAAATGTCCCCGCCGGGCCAGATCCATAACCGTTGCCGTAAAATCTTCAGGAGCGGTCCTGCCCATACGGAAAAAGTAACCAGCTTCCGCCGGTGAATAATCACCCGGCAGTTCCCGGTAATAATCGCCACTGTAAGCATCGGGAGACCGTTTTGCTTTGAAGCGGGTAACAATGTAAAAAATGAGCATCCCCAGGAATGCCAGCGGACCGACAATAAAATCAAGACGGGCAACAGTTCTTTTAAGGTTGGCTTCGCGGGCCCAGCGTTCTTCATCGGCCAGCATTCCGGGCAGACCATCCTGGCCGGAATGATTTACCACTCCGGGAACAAGGCTCAGGGGAAAAGCAACCCTTCCCTCCAGAAAAGTGTTAGCCGGCAAATCTTCAATCTCCCATTTCACAGTTCTCGAATCGACGATTTCGACTTCCCCATACAGAGGACCATGCCCCCAGGCCCGGATATCGCCGGAAGAAGCTCCTTCGGGCAACTTAAGGGTAACAAGTGCATATTCGGTCCGTTCATCCCACTCATCACCGATGAACTGCCAGTAAAGCTCGGCCACATCGTTGTGAACCAGGACCGCGTTATCGACAACATAGCTGATTGTAAAAGTCCGGTTTTCATCATAGGCATCGTAACTCCAGTCTATATATACCAGATCCGGCTTGTATTCAACATAATAAATACCCGGTATATCCTGGGTCCCTACGGGCATCTCTTCGTAAGGATCGCCTCCTTCACTAACCATGACATCCCTGATCGAAGCATTGTTATCAAGGTAGATATAGGACCATGCTCCCCGGTAACGTCCGTTAAAACGGAAGGTCCTTTCCTCAACTATCTGCATAGAACCGTCCTTATTAATTTCTGCCTCAATAATAACAGAGGGGAAATAAAATGAACGGTCATCCTGGGCTTCCGCCTCCTGCGGAAGGGCAAGGATAACCGCCATA
>JAGYMW010000057.1 GCA_018400435.1 Bacillota bacterium
CAACATTGTAAAAGTAATCAAAAGCCGCTATACGGTAAACAACGCCGTCGATAGTCCAGTAATCGCCGATGTATAAATCGTCAAATGTTCCTGCGGCTATAACATCACTTTGCGCCTGAGTGTATTCGGTGCCTAAAGACTTGCCGCGATAAATAGAGTTATGCGCCCCGGCGTTATCATATCGCAGGTTATCAATGTAAGTTTTATAGCCGTGAACATCATCCGTATCGTCTTCAGCAATATGAGTATTGATCTCGTCTATCAGATCCTGGGCAAAAGAAAATGTTCCACCAAACCGGATAGCACTGCCGGCCGGCCATTCCCTGGCGGTTCCCTCAATGGCCCTTTCAACGGTAAGAATACTGCCCGCCAGAACAGTAGCTTTTACTGTTTCATAGTAAGCATCAGGATCGGAAAAATGAGGATCGGAGCAAAGAGTGGCATAGGCATAGCTGTCTCCTGAAATATCCGGTACTACCGCACTATCAAGCAGCTCTATGGAGGTTGCGCCAATAAGGGTTATGCCAACCGTCTCAGTCGGTATGCTATAAGCTATTTTTTTATCTACAGACATGGGATAACCCCCTTATTATGATTCTTTCACGTAAACCTGAAGGGCCACAAAAGCATCACCTGAAACAATATTAGCCCCATCGGAACCAACAATCTTCGGAGTAGCAAGCTCGGCAATAAACAACGGGTCAGCTGCCGGCGGTTCATCGGAAGCATGCGGCCACAGGGAAAAATGAGTAATAGTCTGGGCTGCATCGATTTCAGTATTTGCCCATTCTACAGCACTGGTAGAATAGATCACCTGTTCGTCAACATCGTTTGTCTCTCCAACCGGGGCATCACCAAAAGATATAGACTTTCTCGCAATATCTTCAGTCCCGCCCATCCCATCATCTACCTGAGCCACGTTACTTATTCCATCGGCTCCGGGATCGCCAACATGGAGCTGGATCCATACGCTTTCCAGCTGAAGGTATGCATCTAATATCTCATTGGCTATCTGATATGTAAGACTCATTCAAATCACTCCTTTGATCATTAATTCAGAGTTACTGTCAATTCCTCTGCTTCAATACGGCAGATATCACCGGCATTAACCACTTTATTTTCATCAAGCTGCATCCACCACAGGATATTACCATCGCCCTTGGTAGGGGAATCGCAAAGGATTACGAACTTAACTGTGCATGAAGGCATTCCCTCATACTCTATACGTTCAATATTTTTAATCGTTGCCTTACCAAGTACCTGAACCGGAGCTGTAAACTCAACCAGAGGTCTATCACCAACATAGGCATCAATTTCATTGGCCAGATCACCTTCTTCCAGGGTAGTGCTTGTAGCAGAGCTGGTTACCAACCCTACATAGATACTGGTCCTGGGGCATTCTGTTCCGGCAGCGTGGTTGCGAAACACATGGTTAAGTATTGCGGATTCCATATAGTCAGCAATATTCATTATCTAATCCCCCCTTTAAACATCCTCTTTTTTGGCAGTCTTTTGAATCATCGACTTCATTTTCTCAAGAGCCTGGACATCAACAGGAACCCCTTTGGACTCTGCTTCACTGATTGTTTTGTTCACCATCTCAGCAACAATCTGTTTCTGCTGTTCAAGTGCCATCTGCTGCTGTTCTTCATTACGTTTTTCAACCAGCTCAAGCAGATCAAGCACCTTCGGAAATACTTCCGGAGGCAACATCTGCAGATACATCTCTGCATCAATAACCCCGATCTTAACCATATTCTCAAGAGTGGAAGCAATAACAGTTTTAGAATAAGGTGAAGCAGACTGCATGGCTACTTTGGCTTCAAAGTCCATCTTCTTAAAGTCTTCAGCCTTGAACCAGGCCAGGGCTTCTTTATTCTCAGGGCTGTATACTTTGAATACCCGGTCTTCCGTATAGTACTGTTTCATGTAGCCAAGCCAAATTTTACCCAGGTCTCTTATAGCCGAGAACAGACGGCGCTGAATACCGCGGATTCTTACCCCGGCCGCTTCCTGCAGGGCCATAATAGCCGATGCATTAAGACGAGAGGAGGGAGCTTTACCACTCCATGCTTCATGAACCCCGGAAACATCTCTCATCCCCTGGGCCATGGACTCTTTGAGGAGGGGAATATACGATGCTATATTAGGTGGCTGCATATAATCGGCAGCCCAGCCAGAGCCGGGAGGGGAGGTATCTTCAATAATATCTCCACCGGGCCCAATGGCGAGATCATTGATTTTAACAAAATCACTCTTGACCATTATGTTAGGCAAACCGGTTTTATGGGCTCCAAGCAGGGCAATACCCTGCAGATTGTTAAGTTCTTTTTGATTGGCAATAAGGTCTTTTGTCTCCGGTTTTCCATAGAAACTTTTACGCCTGGGGTACCAGGGAAAGTTTACGAAAGGATAAAGCCCGCTTTTAATGTTGTCTTTTTCTTCTCGTAAAACAAAATCATCACTGACCACATAATAATTAACTGCAATATGACGGCGGGTTACATTGACGCCATCATAGTCAATATTTTCTTTAACTTCTTCCTTCTCCCAGTAATGGATCAGATCAATATATTCCGTGTCTGTTTGCTCAGTGGTTTCATAGTTATATACTACTGATGTGCTACGTTTTGGACTCGGCTTAAGATGATCAACATTCTTATTAAACTTCCTGTAATCATTTTTGACCTGCTCCAGAGGTACTCTCTCGGTCACGATTACATACGGTTGTTTTTGAATATCACGTTCCGTGGGATCTCCAACATGGAAATCTGATATATCTATTTCAACAGTTCTGATCTCTCCGATATAACGGCCCTGGCCGTAACCTATAATGGAGTTATCCCAGTATGAATAAAGGATCCCGTTGCAGAGCAAACCGGAAGAACGGGAGAAATCTTCTGTTTTTTGGTCCATATCATTCTGTTCCCAGACGTCTTCAGCCGCCGCGGCCAGGAGCTCAACCGGGGTGACATTAAATGGTTCAACATCTTTATCAACAGGCTCAGCTTTAATCTTGAAATCATTTTTCAGGAAACCCTTCTTAGGCTCAAAATATATCTTTGGTGGTTCGTAAGTAAGGCCGGCTACTTTCATCTCGATAATTTCTGCAGTATGATTGGTTACCGGCCGGGGATAATCCATATTCTCAGGGGTGGGTTCAGCCCACTGATCTGCATCCCAAAACTTCTGGTATTCTTTCCATGCCTCATATAACCCCTGGCTTTGCCTGAAGGTATCACTGGATAAATGTCTGTTATGTATCTTGGTGGCCAGCTTCTTTTCTTCTGGGCTTACTACTTCTAATGCTCCTTCTTTTTTTGCCATCTTAGCCGCTCCCTTCTATATAGGTATTGCGAATATTGCCAGGGCGCAGATACTCAGGGAAGGCGGTCGTTCCTGGATAATCTTTCCTGTAACGAATTCTGGCATAGCCAACGGCAATACCAACGGCGGTATCTTTATTCTGGCCAGAAGCTATTAGCTTTTCGATATTCTGCTCAATATCTTTTTTGGTATAACCTTTTATCAGTTCCATGACTTCACTTTCCTTTCACCGTAGAGCCATTTTTCTACCGGGCCCCTATCCTCGGGAATCTTTTTCGATATAACCGGAATCTTCTTAGCAAACTTGGCAGCATATCTCTTATACTTTGCCGGTCTCACCGCTAAACTGGCACCAAAAAAACCGCCTATAAAGGCGGCCACCGCGGTTAATATATAAATCAAAATGTTACCTCCTTACCACTGTGCATAAGGACTGATTGTCCTCGGCTTCGCTGTATGATCCTCAGTCCTGAGAGGCCATGGCAGTGAATCAGTTTTTTCCGTCATGGGCCTGTTAGATTTATTAACATGGTATGAAACAAGTCCATATCCAGCGCCATCAACCCAGTGGTCAATATGGGACTCTGCATATTTCTCTGGGTCTTTTTCATCCTCGCACTGCATAGGTAAAGTTTCGATAAGTTTTTTACAGGTATTAAATATTCTTACCTTGGCCACCATCTTACCTTTGTGTTCAAAAGGTTTTAAGTATTCGTGCCAGACTGTTTTACGCAGGCGCCGGTCCGGTATTGAAGAAACGATAGGGGAGAGACCGGCCTTCTGGTAGAAATAAGCAATAGTTTTACCGGGAGCCAGGGGATGGGTGGCAAAAGCATCATGGCCGGCATAAACAATACCGATCGGTTCTCTCATTGTGATCGGATTACGGTTTTCTATCTTGATATAGGTCGATAAATCGCGAACAGCCTTGGCCTGATCGGTATAGGTAATCTTCGGTTCACTGGGTTTTCTGGTAAATTCCCGGTATATATAGACAAAACCATCTTCATCAACCGTATACCAATACCAGGCAAACGGATCGGTATAACCATTATCAACACCAATCCAGCGGTACCAGTGGCCGGGAATCTTGAATGGCTCCACTACATGAATGCTTGGATCAAATTCTTCAAATGCCTGCCCGTCATACATATCCCAGTCGCCGAGCAAAAATGCCTGGCGTTTTTTCGGGGGCAGGTTCTCAAGTCGTCTGACATAGGAAGGGTCATTCATCATGATCGCTTCATTGTCGTAGACAGTGGCCGGGATATAGGCAATACTGTTACCGGTTACATCATCCACATAACTTTTTTCTCCCTTATCAGTGGGCAATATATAACGGTTTTTGACCCATAGATGGCCGATCCCACCTGGGTTACAGGAAGCTCTGAAGCGTGGAGGATAGCCCTGTGGAGAACGGAGGCACGAAAGGATCTGCTGTATTGTTCCTTCGCTGTGTTTGGTTAACTCATCAACAAAGATAGCATCGATTGAACGACCGTCATACTGTTCAGCATCACTCTTATCCCTCATGTAGCGGAAGAATATCTTGGTCCCGTTATACAGAGTGGCAATATGCTTTGTTTCGTGATAGTTGTAGAGCTCTTGAGGAACACGCTTTTTCCATTCGGAAATTATGTTCGATTCAAGATCGTCATAGGTCTCACGAAACATATAAATTACAGCGCCTTTATATTCCATCCCATAAGCCAGGGCTTCCATAACCATAGCACACGTTTTCCCACCACCCTTAGCCCCACCATAAACAACTTCTGTAGCAGCATTACTGTGAAATAATACTTGTTTTTCGTTTGGGGCGTACGGTATCTTTATCGTTGGCGCGTCCATATTTTACACTCCTTGCTTGATCGCATAGCTGGTTGAATTTTTTTATGGCCATAAAATAAGATGGTGTATTAATCACCATCTCACAACCGCGGAACACACAGTATTCATTGTTTTCAGCATCATAGGTTAGTTCACAATCCATATCGATTACCTCAGCTTATCGGCAGATTTGGGAGGTTCAGGCATCCAGAAATAGTCGCCTACTTCAAATTCTTGTTGTAACTGCTTGTCCTTAATTTCTATCTGTTCCCCACGGACCACAGCCATAATTCCGGTCTTAGTCTTTTCGGCCACCGTGGCCTGGTAGAGAACCATCCCCTCTTTAGGGGGAATGGGAAAAGCCTCCAAGGGAACCTCGAGCCTCTGCCCATTATCAGCAATTAATACCACATAACCGCTGTCAACAGATTCAACAGTGGCCTCTTCCGGCAAATCCGATGGGGCAATCTCCTCTTCCTGACCAGGGGGTAAAGTGTCCGGCGGCATTTCACCATTGACTACCGGCATGTTACCCATTACGTTTTCAGGGAGCATCATTTCAAGATCATTCGGTATGGGTTGAGCATCAACATCCATCGGGTTATCGCTCTGCAGCATTTTCATCAGATCGTCTTCCGGCCTTTTGGCCATCACAATCATCCTTTCTAAACCCGGGCATGGAAGTCTCGGCGAACCCCGGATAGTTCTAATGTAGGAGTGCCAACAAGAGATGGAGGGAACCCATGTTGCTTGGCATACCTGGCATAGTTCATAAACGCACCGGCATTAACAAACAGGCGCTTGCGATAATTACATTTACGCTTATTAACATCGGGCATAATTATCTGTTCTGGAAATGCTATCCCCTGGTGAGTATGGGCCTGCACGTAGATATCACTTACCGCTGTTTTGGCCAGTCTCTCCAAGGCGTTAGCTTTTCCTCCAATAGTCTGGCCGCCAGCATGACCATGGAGCATATAGATCGTATAAATATTCCTGGTTTTTTTATTCTCAGCCTTGTTATGGCCAACAGTAATAAAGAGCATCATTGAGTCCGGATCATAAAGGGAGGGGATCCCCATCAGTTCACAGATGATCTCCCCGGAGTACTCATCAGTCTCCCTGTTTGCCCTGGCCTCATGGTTGCCATCGATATAACCGAGAATCTTTTTATTCTCTGCAAGTGGCTTCAAATACTTAACAGCAAGCCTGCGCTGTTGATTTGGTGGTAATGAATTATAGCTATCCCCCACAGAATTTTTAGTCGCCATCTCAATAACGTCACCGATAATAACACAGTATGTATAGGGATCCGATAAGATCCATTCTCTATACTTTAAAAAAGCGGTATCATTAAAATCACCGCCAATGTGGAGATCGGATAGTAACACTATCCTGGCAAGTTCAGTGTCTACTCCAAGATCGTGCTTAACACTTTTTACTAAAACGTGATTTTGTTCGTTTATAGGATTACCTCCTATGTGGGGGAAATGGTGTTACTTATCTGCATACCAGGTTTCAATAAGTTCTTCTCTTAACACCTTAACCATGGCATCAATACGGTTATCAATTTCTTCTTCCGATATCCTAATAAAGACTTTAGACAAACCCTTATTGAGTCTGGTTAAGACATAGTCTTTAGCAACAACAAACTTGGTAACACCTTCCTCGTTCCAAAGCTGTTCCTGGGTAGATAAAACTGCTTCCTCAACAATCCTCTTAATCCAGTTATCGATGGCTATATTCTTCCACCAGTTAATACCCGCCGTAGCAATTATCAGAGCGATAAGCCCTATCAGCTTAAACAAAGCATCAAGAATAACCGGAATAAGTCCCTCAATAAGTGGGGTTACTATAAGCTCAATCCAATCAATGTTCATTAACCTAATCCTCCATTAATATTATTTTTATCTTGCAACTGTTTCTTGATCCTTATCCCTGCCAGAGCGCTCAGCTCAACACTAAACGTGGCAAAAAATGAATAAGTTAGTTCGGCAGGAATATATTTTCCTTCCCACACAAAATATAAGTAGACAGCTGTATATACCAAAACAAGCAATACTGATAAAACAACTATCCACTTGCTGAACCGGCTGTCTTTCGTATGTTTCGCGCGGTATCTTACGGCGATATATTCAGGCTTACTATCCATCGTTTACCTCCTGTATAGAAGGACTGTAACTAAGGCCGATTAGATGATGCCTTACTTTTTCAGCATCTTCCCGGGTGGGGTATCTACCGGCTATCACTAAGTATTCTTTGTTATCAACAACTACAAAGTAATCTTCTGCTATCCAGCCATCGCCTATAAACCACCAGTTATGACCATTTGCACTGATCCCGTTTTGGCTGTTGTTAACAACCTTCACCTGTGCCCCTGGTTGAACTTGGCCCTTTGTCCCGCTGTTTGTGGTGGGTTTCAGACGGATATTGATACGATAGCGGGTATTGTTTTTGATAATATCCCCGGGCTTAAATTTTGTGCTGGGTTTAAATTCCTGTACCAATTCAAACTTTTCTGGGTCTCCCCACAGATCACCACGCCACGGGGCGCTACCGTTGTTAATCTGTATCTCATAATGTATATGACAGTCATAATCAGAGCCGCTGTGATTTGTCCCGCCGTTGGTCCCAATCTGATCTCCACGGTCAACATGATCGCCCACATTAACTGTTATCTTCTGCAGGTGAGCATTAAGAGAAACATACTGGCCATCCGGGTCTAACTCAATACAAACTGTGTTCCCCCAGGTACCCATGCTGCTGGTTTTGGCCGCTACCACCTTGCCGGCAAAAGGAGTATAGATTGGATATCCACATGGTATTCCACCAACATCAGTGCCCCGATGAAAGCCGGCATATTTACCGGTTCTTGGCCCATAGGGAGAAGTAACATAAACATCTTTGCCGTGTTCTTTATATATTTTTTTAAGCTCTACAATAGGGTTCATTTCTTCTACCCTCCCAAAACTGCAACTCATAAATTCTTACGTTTACTTCAATACTCTTTTACATATTCGATATCATCGAGAACTAATTTTAGACATAAAAAAATTAATATTGTTGCCAATATTAACTGCAAGGTAACCAACCCCTAAAAACTATTATTCTGAATCTTCGTTGATTTCTCCATCAATTACAGACTGGAAGGTTCCCAGAAGATCGTCCCCAAAAGTCTCCTTAAATGATGTAACCACATCAGTAAAAGAACCTCTGAGCGCTGCAGGTAACAAAGACATATCAAAGAATTCACTCATACTAAACATCTCCTTTTAAATTATCTATCACTCAATAAGTTTTTTATTATCTTTCAAGGTCTGGTAAAGAACCGCTGCAACCTGGCTTACTACGTGTTCATTCTCATCACCCCAGGATATGTGAAGATGTTCTGTTATGCCGTGAAACATTTCGTGGATTAAAACTAATTCCGTATAATCTTTACCCATACCCTTGCGGATCTTGATGCTCTGGTCTCTATATACGATAAGCCCGTTGCAATCAGCATCTTCAGGATCTGGCATATCGACAAGCTCAACTTTATAAATTAACCCGCCTATCTTTACAGTTTCAGGTATCATCTTATCCCTTTCTTAATGAATTGTTTTATTGTCTCCATACCAGGGGGTAAAGTTTATAATTTTTTCTGTCAATCCCCTGGCATCACCATCAAAACATATGACCCGATCATCAATAGCAACGACAGCCATCGGCTTAGTTGTCACAATCTCGTCAACAATAATACCGTTGCCCCTTAGATATCTGGCGATTGTCTCAATACCTTTTGGATCCCGGCATCTCCCAGAATAGACAACCACCTTGTAGCCAATATCACGGAGCTCGGAAATCACTTCCGCTATACCGGGAACAGGTGGATCGGAAGCAATATCCATCCCCTGCCATCCACTTTTGTATGAATGGATCACTCCGTCAAAATCAAAACATACAATTTGTTTGGTGGGTTCTTCAGCCATAATATCCTCCTATTTGTGCCGGCCAATCGGGCCACGGCCTTTACCACGGCCAAGACCTTTACCTTTGCCTTTCGACCTGATTTTACTTCCCGGGCATTTCTTTGCCATGTTTATACCCCTCCTTTTTTGTTTAAGCACAAGCATTCCAAGTTACACCACGTCTTATTCTTCTTATTGTTTCCGGGTGAACATTAAATATTTTTGCAACCGCTTTTGCCTTATCACCACTCAGCAGCATTTGTTTTATTTTAATAACCTGAGATTCAGTAAGTTTAGCAAGGTGACAATCCTGCCCCCTTTTATACCCATTTCTCGGTTTAAACCCTGGTGCAACGTGTCCCCACGTATCCCCACAATTAATACTTGATATACATGAAACAGAAACATTGTATATATCTGCTATATCTTGCATTCGTAAATTATCTTCTTCTAAAAGTTTTTTAATCTCCGATACCCTACTTTGGGTTAGTATGGAAAAATGATTCTTTTCTCCACGGCTACGGGTATTTCCAATTGCTTTTTCTCTTATCTTGGATATTGCCTCTTGCGAATGATGACACCCATAACAACTCCCCGCAATTGGCGCAACGTTATATCCAACACCCCTTTCGTATGTCTTGTAATAATCTAACCAATATTGCTCTCTATTTATCAATTTATTTTTGTCATCGACATACTCTATAACATTAAAAACAAATTTACTTTCACCATATTTATTCCAAGCGTTTAATAGTTTAGGGCAAGCCCTTTTACGATCATTATTACGAAGTGCTTTCCAGTGATACATTTTTCTGTTTTTCAAATTGATTGAACTACCGATATATCTTTTACCATTTACAACATTAACAATTTCATATATTCCAGACCTGTTTAAATTTACTGAATTTTCAGGCACAACTATTCCACCCACACACGCAACACATTACACAGCCCCCGGTAGATACAGTGTATATTTCATGCCCACATATAGGGCAGATAATAACTTTTTCCAACTTTAAGCCTCCTTATATACCACACACTATGCTGTGATTATCAACAATCACAGCACAACTGCCAAAAACATGAAACAGCTTGACGGGCAGGATTCCCCACCCTGCCAACCATATAAGCACTCTATCAGTGCCCCGCTATAATCACCACGACCAATCGTCAAGCTGTCAGCAGGCTTATACCTGCCATCTTAGATTTATTGCCGCCCCCTGTCGC
>JAGYMW010000058.1 GCA_018400435.1 Bacillota bacterium
TGGGACCAGGCTGAGGAATTAGATTTTGATATTTCCGATCTTAAAACAAGACCGTCCACCGGGGCCCTTTTTGAAGATCTGCCCGCATCAGCCGGCGATTCTCGCAACTACACCAAATGGTCGCGTGAATTTGTCGACTGGCTTTACCGCAACCAGACAGTTGACCTGCTGCAGAGTAAAACGTTTGACCAGATTTCCGAGCCTGGTGAATCGGAACGCGATTTTCGAATCAGGCTGCAGCAGAGCGCCCGGGAACAGCGGGACGAAGCAGTTAATAAACTGCGCAAAAAGTACAACACCAAGATCGCCGCACTGGAAGAAAAAGTTCGCCGGGCCGAACAAACAGTGAGAAGCAAGGAAGAACAGGCCAAACAGCACAAGATGCAAACGGTAATTTCCGTCGGATCGACTATCCTTGGTTCTTTTCTCGGGAAAACCCTCAGCGCCTCAACCCTTGGCCGGGCCACCACTGCTGCCCGGGGTGCCGGCAGAGCAATGAAAGGACAGGAAGATGTAAAAAGAGCGATGGAAACCCTTGAAGTGCAACGCCAGAAACTGCAGGATCTGGAAGAAGAATTTAAACGCGAAACCGAACTGTTAAGTACCTCCATGGATCCGCTAACGGAAGAACTGGAGCAGTTTACGGTCAAACCCTATAAAAAAGATATCCTTTTAAAAACTTTCGCCCTGGCCTGGCTTCCCTACCGGCGCACGGCAGCCGGAATTGCCGAACCGGCCTGGTAATACAGCTAACAAACAAAATAAAGGTGAGGATAAAATATTTTAATCGGGTCGGGACTTCCACCCGTTAGACTGCGCCCATGCCGGGCGCACCAAAGTGGCAAAGGCATCCCTGAAGGATGCCTTTGCCTGTATCTTTTCTGCCTTACTGTGAAGTCCCCGGCTCACCTGGAACCTCCTTTGCTTCATCCTTCCCGAACCAGACCACATGCTGCGGGAAAGGAATTTCAATACCGGCATCTTCAATAGCTTTTTTTATCTTCCAGAGCAGTTCCATTTTCACCCGGTACCATTCAGATGAAGGAGCCCATATTCTGACTGTTATATCTACACTGCTATCACCGAGGTTTTTAACAAAAATCTGCGGCTCCGGGTTGACAAGAGCCAGAGGATGTTCCTCAATCAAATCTCGGATTACCTTCATTGCCAGATTGGCATCGTCGGCATAGCTGATCCCCACACTGTATCCAAAACGACGTACAGGGTTTCCCGTGTAATTGGTAATATTGGAGGTGAACACTGTTTCATTGGGAATACGGATAAAATTGCCTTCAAGTGTGCGGATAGAAGTTGAAATAATATGAATGTCCTCGACTATTCCCTGCTCATCTGAAATCTTAACCAGATCACCAATTTTTACCGGCCGCTCACCCATCAAGAAAAGACCTGAAATAAGATTTCCAATTATGCTCTGGCTGGCAAAGCCAATTGCCAGGGCAACGATACCGCCGGCAACCATCAGGCCGGAAGGTTCAATTCCGAGCATGGGCATAAGCCAGATCAAAGCGATAATGATAATACCATAAGAAACGACCTTGGCCAAAATTTCCAGATGTTCCCTGTCCAGCTTTTCTTTTAAAGAGCGCCGAAGCTGTAAAGCCAGGAGGCGGGATATGATCAGGGCTCCGAAAAAGAGCAGGATCGCAACCATCAAATTCATCCACGTCACCTGACCGTAAACAGCTCGATCCAGCCAATCGACCATCTAATAGCCCTCCCCCATTATTGTCCGCCCCTGCTGGGTGAGGGGTTTGGGAATAAACTGGCACCATGCTTCATGCATCCCCGCCTGGATTGGTTTATCAATAAAAGTGGTTTCGGCTGTTTGATCACCGGCTATTTTCATCACCGCATTTAAAGTAACCAGGTTTGGACTAAAGTAAATTTTCATTCCATAGGCACTGAAAACTGCCTTATTTATCTCCACCCATTTTGCTGTGCTGTTCTTGATTTCTATCTGCAAAATTCCCAGTTCAAAAGGATTGGCCGGGGGTATGCTTTCATAAATTTCACTTTGCCAGTATCTGCAGATCAACCCTTCCCTAACATTGCCGTAAAGAGTATACTTGCTTTTATTCAGGGAAAACAGGTCCAGCAGGTTGTCTTCTTTGCGGCGATTTTCAATGATCGCAGCAATTGACAGGGGAAAAAGGACGTAAATACTTCTTTCCGCCCGCGGTTCCATAACCACCGACCAGGCAAAATCAATTAGAAGATGGGCACTCAGACCGGGTGGCCTGGGCAACGGTTCAACCGGGCTGAACCGCAGAATGCCGGTTTCGGCCAGAATAACTTTGTCAACTGTTTCCCCTCCACCTTCCCGCCGGTAAATGTAGTTACTGCCCTTCTCTTCCATGGATATTCTTATCCCGCCCAGGGTAAGATAAACAGGGGACCTGAAAGGTCCCCAGGGGACCCCCTCGTTTTGCGAATCGTCCTGATGAGACCAGGCCAGCATCCCCGTTTTTTCGTCTGCTCTATTCTCTCCCGGGGCCATAAGATTAATCCTCCTGATAACCTGCATTGTCAGCAAAGGCTGGCTGATGTAACTCCATATAAAAGCTTATTCTATCGTGGTAAAGGCAAATCCTTTTATTAAAATTATCGGCCTGCCCGGCTCTTCCCAAAAACATTGATTAAATCAGTCAGCAGCCCCGCTGAATTAAGGTGCCTATTTTCTGGCGGCCCGCTGTCTCTGATCGCGATCCAGTATTTTTTTGCGCATTCTTATAGCTGTTGGCGTTACTTCAACCAGTTCGTCATCCTCAATATATTCCATCGCTCTCTCCAGGGGAAAAACAACCGGAGGCGCCAGACGAATGGCTTCGTCCGATGCTGCTGCCCTGATATTGGTCAGGTGTTTTTTCTTACAAACGTTAACATCGAGATCCACTTCCCGGGCGTTCTCACCAACGATCATCCCCCCGTAAACCCGGTCGTTCGGTTTGACAAAGAGGGTGCCCCTGTCTTCGATATTGTGAATGGCATATGCTGTTGCTTCACCGGTTTCGAAAGCAACCAGGGCTCCATGCCGCCGTCCGGCAATTTCTCCACGCCAGGGTCCGTAATGGTCAAAAAGATGGTGCATAATTCCCTCGCCGCGGGTTTCAGTCAGCAGCTCGGAGCGGAAACCAATCAGACAGCGGGCTGGAAGTAAAAATTCCATTTTCACATTCTTTTCACCTACAGCCTGAATGGAAAGCATTTCCCCGAGGCGCCCGCCCAGATTTTCAATGATCCGTCCGGAACAGTCCTCCGGGATATTAAGAAAAAGTCTCTCATATGGTTCGCAGGTGACTCCGTCAATTTCTTTCAAAATAGGCTTCGGTTTGGACACCTGCAGCTCATAACCTTCGCGGCGCATCGTTTCAATTAGAATGCCCAGGTGTAGCTCTCCCCGCCCCGATACCTGAAAAATGTCCGGAGAATCAGTATCGGCCACCTTCAAACTGACATTCGTCTCGGCCTCTTTCCACAGCCTGCTCCGCAGATGGCGGGAAGTTATATACCGTCCCTCCTGACCGGCAAAAGGGCTATTGTTAACCATAAAATTCATAGTCAGGGTAGGTTCATCCACCGCCGGGAATGAAAGCGGGACCGGATGCAGGGGTTCGCTTACCGTTTCTCCAATATTTACCTCGCCGAGGCCGGCTATAGCAACTATGTCTCCGGCTTCGGCATTGGCAATTTCTTTGCGTTTAAGCCCTTCGTAGGTCCAGAGCTTGCCGATTTTCAAAATTTCCGCCCTGCCGTCCTGTTTGCAGAGAGCAATATCCCGACCGCTGTCAAGACGGCCATTGCGAATACGGCCGATACCGATCCGGCCAACATAATCGTCATAATCAAGAGTATTGATCTGCAGCTGCAGGACCCCTTCCGGATCAACTGCCGGGGGCGGTATTTCTCCAACTATCATTTTAAAAAGAGGCTGGAGGTCCTTTCCCGCCTCACCTGGATCGGTAGAAGCCACCCCCTGCCGGGCAGAAGTATAAATAACGGGAAAATCAAGCTGCCAATCCGCTGCCTCCAGCTCGACGAAAAGATCGAATATTTCATTCAGCACGGCATCGGGACGGGCGTCGGGACGGTCTATTTTATTGATGACCACGACGATACGCAGTCCAACCTGCAGCGCCTTACGCAGGACAAATTTTGTCTGGGCCATGGGCCCTTCGAAAGCATCAACAAGCAGCAGTGCACCATCAACCATTCTCAAAACACGTTCCACTTCGCCGCCAAAATCGGCATGACCCGGCGTATCAACAATATTAATTTTAATATCTCCGTAATAAACGGCGGTATTCTTGGAAAGGATGGTAATACCTCTCTCCCGTTCGAGATCGTTGGAATCCATCACTCTTTCCATGACTTTTTCGTTATCGCGGAAAATCCCGGCCTGTTTTAAAAGACCGTCCACCAGTGTGGTTTTACCGTGATCAACATGGGCAATGATCGCGATATTTCGAATATCATCCCTTGTTACAACCGTCATTTCTTCACCTTCATAAATTCTTTCTACTCGTACATCCTGAACATCAGAACGCCTGTTTACAGGATTTAATTAAAACATTATTGCCCGGGAAATGCAAATATGTGAAGCACCGTATAATTTCCAGTGACGCCATGCCGACCTGTCACCGGCAATAAAGTTGATTGTTTGACCTGCTGATGACAGGAACCTCCTGTGACCATGCAGAATATTCTTTAAAGAATATAAAACAACATTAATCGGGAGCTGATCTTGTGAAACCGCATTTCTGCAGTCTGCTGCCCGTACCCGATCTGCTCAAAGTTGAAGACTTGCTTGTAATTCAGCCTCACCCGGATGACATGGAAATTGGCGCCGGGGGCACTATCGCCCTTCTGGCCAAATCAGGCACCCGGGTAACCTGCCTCACAGTAACAGACGGTTCCGTGGGCACTACCGATACGACTGTCAGCCAGGATGATTTAATCGCTCGCCGGCACGAAGAAACTAAAAGATCGGCAGCCCTCCTTGGTATAAAAAACCTGATCTGGCTTGATTTCGACGATGGCGGTATCCTGACGCTGGAAATAATACGTTCAGAAATCACCTGTTACATAAGGCGGCTGAAACCGAATGCCCTCATGGTCTGTGATCCCTGGCTCCCCTATGAAGCGCACAGCGATCATGTGCGCACCGGATTGGCAACCGCCGAGGCAGGCCTGCTCGCCCATATGCCTTATTTTTGTCCCGCTGATATGCAGGATGGGCTGAAGCCCCATGCTGTCGAAATGATCGCCTTTTATTATACCGCTTATCCAAATACCTTTATAGATGTAACAACAACGTGGGGCAAAAAAATGGCGGCCATTGACTGCCACAGGAGCCAGTTTTCGGCAAGTCAGAGGGGAAAGCTCAAACAGTACCTGGAGGCCAAAGCACGGGAAGAGTCCGGCAATCAAAATGGTGAGCTTGTCGAGGCATTAAAGGTCCTTTCCACCGGCCACCTGCACATTTTTGAACAGGCCTGGCAGTGCTGATACAGGGCAGGTTTTTCAAACCTGTCACCCAGGGCAACATTAACCTCGCCGGGAGCTGAAGTAATGACAAAACTTTTTCTTTTACGACATGGTCAAACCAGATGGAACCGGGAAGAGATATTCAGGGGGCGGTCCGACATTCCCCTGGACGATTTTGGCCGGCGACAGGCCGGATCTCTGCCGGAAGCGCTGAGCCGGGCCGGGTTGAAAAATCCGATTTTCCTATGCAGCCCCTTGAAAAGGGCCCGGGAGACTGCAGAAATCATCGCTTCCCGGTTTACCGGATCACAAGTTTTGGCGGATCAATCATTTATTGATCTTTGTTTCGGCGAATGGGAGGGTAAAACACTCCGGGAAATCGAAAGTAATTATCCCGAACTCTATAGGATGTGGGTGGAAAATCCGGGCGAAGTAAATTTCCCCGGGGGCGAAAACCTGGTTAAAGTTGCCGATCGGGCTGAAGAAGGGATCATCCGGGCAGCAAAGGAAAACCGGGAAAGTGAAACAATCATTGTCGCTCACCGCGCCGTCAATAAAGCTTTGCTCTGCCGCCTTCTCGGCCTAAGCCAGCAGGCCTTCTGGAAGCTCCGCCAGGACACCGCCTGCCTGAATGAATTGGAATATACCGGCAATCACTTTATCCTGATCCGGTTAAATGATACCTGTCACCTGAATACGATGAAACAGGAGAGCCGCGATTTTTAAACTTTGCTCTTCTGTCTCTTTATTATATCCAAAAAAGCTAAACCGCAGCAGTTTTGCCACAGTGAAAAAGGAGAGTGGTTTATAATTGAACAATCTTGATCAAAAAATTGCCGAATTAAAAAGAAAGATCGAAGATGTAAAAAAACGGTGGCCCATGCATTCTGCGAAGCCTTCCATGTTCCGGGAGCTTGAAGATCTCGAGCTGGAACTCGAAAATCTGGAGGAAAAGAAAAGGAAGCAGGATTCTTCAAGAAACTGATCGTTTTTCTCAGCCAACGGGGTTCCGCGGATTCCGCCCGGTCAGGACAGACCTGATATCTTCAGCAGCTATTTGCGCCATTTTATTGCGAGTTTCCACTGTGGCACTGCCCAGATGAGGTAAAAGAGTTACATTATCGAGATCGGCCAGCCCCGGTGCCAGGGTTGGTTCCTGCTCATATACATCGAGCGCAGCACCGGCAATTTTTTTTGCTTTTAAATGTTCGACGAGGCTTTTTTCATCAATATGTCCACCACGCGCCGTGTTGATCAGGTAAGCGGTGGGCTTCATCATGTTGAGTCGTTTCCTGTCAATTAAATGCCGCACTTCGGTTGTATAAGGAAGGTGCAAGGATAAAAAATCAGCCTTTCCAATTACCTCTTCAAGCGGCATATATTCGGCGTTATACCGGGATGCTTCCTCCGTCGGAAGGGGACAACGCTTATAATATATAATCTTCATCCCAAAGGACTGTGCCCTCCAGGCCACTGCCGTGCCGATGCGGCCCATGCCGATAATTCCCAGCACCTTACCCCGCAATTCGGTCCCAACCAAAAGTAGCGGATCCCAGCTGTTGAAAAGGCCCCGGCGGATAAAGCGATCACCTTCCGCCAATCTTCTTGCTGCAGCCAGGATCAGGGCCATTGTTAAATCGGCGGTCGCTTCAGTCAATACTCCCGGAGTATTGGTCACCGTAATCCCCCGCGCAGTGCAGGCCGGTATATCGATATTGTCCGTGCCGACAGCCAGATTGGCCAATATTTTCAAGCGTAGTGCGCCATCGAGCAGAGAATCATCTATCCGATCGTAGAGCATGGTGATGACAGCGTCGGCCTTTTTGAATGCCCTTCCCAGCTCGCTGCGGGTCATAGGCCTATTCTCTTCATGGATCTTAATTTCGAAACCGGCTTTTTGCAGAATGCTGATTCCCACTTCCGGAATCAGCCTGGTGATAAAAACATGCTGAGACATGAGCAAATGGCCACCTCCATTACCTCCTACGCCTGATTACTACCCGTCCAGGAGGGTACAAAATCTTGGTTCTCACAGAAGCACCTCAGTCCTGTATTATAGTTCATACATCCCCTGTTCAAGATCCTGTTGATCAGACATGTAATATTTAGTTAGCTCTTCCTTGAGGTAATTAAAAGCATCGTCAACTGTGTCACAAAATTTGATCAAGGCCAGATCCTCTTCACTGACCACGCCAAAGTTGACCATGGCTTCAAAATCAATAATCTGCTTCCAGTATTCAGTACCGTAGATTACAATAGGCATCCTTTTTTTTACCTTTTCAGTCTGGATCAGAGTCAAAACTTCGAACAGTTCATCAAGCGTACCGAATCCTCCAGGGAAAATTACCAGGGCTTTAGCCAGGTATATAAACCAGAATTTGCGCATGAAAAAGTAGTGGAAATCAAAATTCAATTCAGGGGTAATATAGGGATTGGCATACTGTTCCATGGGAATACTGATATTCAAACCTATAGATTTACCTCCCGCTTCGATCGCCCCTTTGTTAGCCGCTTCCATCATGCCGGGGCCACCCCCGGAACAAACTACGAAGTGATGATCTGAATAGAGTGATTTTGACCACTCCGTAATTCTCCCGGCCAGTTCAACGGCATCCTCGTAATAGCGGGAAAGAAAAACCTTATTAGAGGCTTGATCCAGTTCTTCCTGCAAGGCGGAGTCAGGGTGATCACCGGTTTTGGCTATCCGTTCCTGCACCTCGGCAAGTTTTTTCTCCGCAGCATCGCGATTTATGGTCCGTGCTGAACCGAAAAAAACAACAGTGTCATAGATCTTATATTTTTTAAAACGGGCCATGGGCTCAAAGAACTCAGATAGGATGCGAATAATACGCGCCTCTGAGCTTTTCAGAAACTCTAAATTTTTATAAGCCTTCTCGGGTTTGGGATTTTCTCTGTTCATGTCTTTCTCCTTTCATATCTGCTGGCTGTACTTTATACAGTTTGCTTAATATTATATACGCCACCTCTCAGGTGATACCTTTTCCCGCTCTCCTCCAGGCATTCCGTAAATGGTCCCTTAATATAGCCCCAAATATTGCCAGGGGGCAGTTTTAGGGCAAGAAATGGATAAAGGCTAAAAAGAGTGCAATACCCTGGCCACAGGCACCGGGCATCTGGAGCTAAAATAAAACTTTATGCAGGGGTTTTGAGACGACTCGGGCGGCATGCTTACAGGCTCAACCAGGATCCCACAGCTCCTTGCTCACGGACCAAAAAGTGATCTTGATCATCTCGCGCAGTGATAGAAGCGAGTTTCGCCGCTTAAAAGAGGCCGGCAACCTGCGGTGGTAGAAAAGCAGCGTCAGGTTCATAGCAATCACTGCCATCTGGAGCATGACCATAAAAGCTACCGAATCGTGATGATAGTTGTGCCCAAAACCCCAAAACTTTTTCAAATCATGAAAAACTTTGTTCTCGATATCCCACCTCCGGTGCAGAATCCTCCATAATGTTTCAGTCGGCACAGTAGCCTCATCGGCATTAGTAACCAGATGGGTCACTGCCGGCTCACTTATAACTTTGTGATTGTAGCTGACCCTGGTCTCCTCAATTCTTAAAACCCTTAAGGGAACTTTGACCATGGGCCAGCTTTCAAAACCCGAGCTGTCCCAGATTCTTACCCGGTAATAATATTTGCGGCCGCTTGTATCATCATCATACCAGGAACTGTGAAGCGAAAGAGTAGATGATAAGTCCGGCTCTCGGCCCGAGAATAGCCCTTCAGCATCGCGGATAATATGGTAGTCCTGCTGTTTGACCCGAACTACAGCAATCATATTCTGACTGGTAATCTCATTGATGATCGGTGCTTTGGCGTAAAGTGAGTCCATGGTAATGATATCGGTATAGCGATTATGTCGCCGGTAGAGTTCTTTTAAAAGCCTGTGGGCTGCACTAAGCTCACCTTCACCGCGATTAACCCGCTCTATGCCCAGCACCAGGTTGGGATGTTTCCCAACATAGCAGGCACCAACTATGTCCTCGTGGTAGTGGACCTCTTTGCTACCGTCTTCTTTGGTTATTTCGGTAACCCGGCACTTTTCACAGCTCCAGCTTTCAGATTTCGTACGAAAGACTTCACTGCCGTCTAAGGCAGTGACTACAAAACCGTCAATGGTCCCGCTGCGGTAAACTTTGCCATAACGGGCTTTCCTGATAACCAAATCGTTTATCTTGATGAATTGTTGAAGAATTGTCCTGGCTAAAGCGTAGCCGAAAGTATCTGCGCTTAAGCTGTATTCAGCGCTGCCAATAAACTTATTAAAATAGCCCTCTCTTAAGTACGATTCTATAAGATTAAAGCTGTGAACCTTTAACACCATAGAGCAAAAAAGCACTTTTAGGATGCTTGCCAGGGGGATAGATGGATTAACTCGCCCATCAGAAACTGTAGAAAAGGATTGAAATATCCCGTAGACTTTGTTAATATACTTAAAGAGTTGACGCGCGCGTGGCTTCATAGGAAATCCCTTTCTTTAAGGTGTTTTTTGTTCCCAAGAATCACTTTGACAAAGAAAAGGGATTTCCTTTTTATTGCACTAAAGTTGTTATATTCCAAATAGATCCAAGAGATCGAATTGATCGACAGAATTTTCGAATTTGCAAAACTAAATCTGCACTGCTAAAATCCACGGCAACTAAAAATATTTTCAGGTTATCAAAGATCATTTACGGAATGCCTGCCCTGTGTATTAAATTATTAACTTAATGACTGTGCAAATAAGTTAATAAGTTAATACACAGGGTAGTATTTTTATGCTTTAT
>JAGYMW010000059.1 GCA_018400435.1 Bacillota bacterium
ACTTTACACTACCGTTTAATCCTTAGGCTCCTCTTTCGTCACAAGGTCTCTCGCTCGAGACCCTCACCTTACTCTGCTCAGTTTTCAAAGAACGGTTCAACAGTGCCCTATTTTTTTGGGCAAGATTTATATTAGCACAGGGGATACCTTGTGTCAAGGAAAATACATGCTTATCCTGTTATTTAATTTGATCTTAGAATTATAACGAAAGGCAATTTTTTAAACAGAGCTTAAAGTAGTATATAGAATATTTTTTTATACAGAATATTAAAGGATTTTTATTGGGCAGCGAATATTATGCAACTTAATCTCAACAGGAGGTTTTGCACAGAATGGGCATCAGCAAAGGTGATACCGTCACGATCTGGATGCCCATGATTCCCGGGGCAATAGCACGCCCCGATGAAATTATTTTCACTTATTAGCTTCCGAAAACCCGCAGTGGTAAAATCCTGCGTCGTCTGCTGCGTGATATCGCCGAACAAAGAGGCCTCTGTGATGTAACTACACTTGTGGACCCCCAGGTCGTAGCCGAAATAAAAAGTAGCTATATTGAAAAATCGTTTACTTGATAACAATCCTGGCAAATTTTCTTTTGCCCACTTGAATTACAAATTCGCCTCTTTGGTCCAGATCGGCATCTATGGCCCCTGCCGTCTCCCCATTGATTTTAACTCCCCTCTGCTGAATAAGACGGCGTGCTTCGCTCTTGCTTGAGGCCATGCCAGTTTCGGCCAGCAGCACTACAAGTGGAACGCTACCGCTGTACTCATGCGAAGGCATCACTTCCGGCATCTCCTTTTTCTGAAAAACAAGCTTGAACTGCTTTTCCGCTTCCAGGGCCGCTTTACTGCCGTGGTAAAGAGTAACAATTTCTCTTGCCAGGCGCATCTTGGCATCACGGGGATGCAAATTGCCCTTTTCAACCTGGTTTAAAATCTTCTTTATTTCCGCCGAAGACAAGGCAGTACCCAGATTGTAATACTCCGTCATCAGTTTATCAGCTAAGGACATGACCTTACCGTATATTTCTTCCGGTTTTTCGGTGATGCCGATATAGTTACCCAGACTTTTCGACATTTTTTGGGCTCCATCTAGACCCACCAGTATAGGCATGGTAAAAGCAACCTGTGGTTCCTGTCCATATTCCCGCTGGAGGTGGCGACCCATGAGCAGGTTAAATTTCTGCTCCGTCGCCCCAAATTCAATGTCTGCTTTTATCGCTATCGAATCGTACCCCTGCATAAGAGGATAGAAAAATTCATGAATGCTGATTGGTGCTTTCTCATGGTATCTCCTGGTAAAATCTTCTCGTTCCATCATTCGGGCCACCGTCAGGGTTGAAGCCAGTTTAATAACATCGGCAAAGTTAAGTTTGGCCAGCCATTGGCTGTTAAAAACCAGTTCTGACTCATCAGGATTGAGTATATTAAAGATCTGTTCCTGGTAAGTACGGGCATTGGCCATCACTTCCTCGGTGGTAAGCTGCTTGCGGGTTTCCGAACGGCCCGTCGGGTCCCCGACCATTCCCGTAAAATCACCAAGAATAATGATAATGTGATGTCCCAGTTCCTGGAATTGCCTCAACTTGTGCAGGACAACAGCATGACCGAGATGAAGATCAGGGGCGGAGGGATCAATACCCAGTTTACAGCGCAGCGGTTTGTTCTCAGCCACACTTTTTTCCAGCTTTTTACGAAATTCTTCCTCTGTAATTATTTCAGCGGTATTCTCTGTTAAAATTTTAAACTGCTCCGCGGCGTTAAGCATTGTCATATTTTATACCTCCAGTTTTACCTTTTTCCTTTTACCATTTTCATGTTTATTTAAAACAATCGCTATTATTTTACCATATCAAACAGTGTTATAAACAGCTTTTATGTTAAAAAACGGAAAAGGCGCCTTCCCGGCGCCTTTTCCCAAAGTTAAACTGTTTAACCAAATATTCAGGAACCGAGCAAACTCATAAGCCGAGTTCTGTTCTCATGGTTTACTGGGTGCAAACCATTAGCAGCAGCCATCTATCTTTGATATCAGTTGCCTGACACCTCAAGCGACCTAACCCGGGGAGTCGGCGGGCAACTTCATCCTCCCCCTATTTGGTCTTGCTCCGGGTGGGGTTTACCTAGCAAACCGGTCTCCCGGCTTCTGGTGCGCTCTTACCGCACCGTTGCACCCTTACCCGGCACTCAAATCTTGCCTTCTTTAGAAATTTCATGATCACTATTTCGTTGTTTGATAATTTAGTGTTGCTTTAAATATAAGCGTTGCTTTGAATATAAGCTGTGTTGAATCTGACTTTAGATAACGAAGGCAAGATTTGATTGCCGGGCGGTATGTTTTCTGTGGCACTAGCCTTAAGGTCACCCTCACTGGGCGTTACCCAGCACCCTGCCCTGCGGAGCTCGGACTTTCCTCGAGAAGCACCTTGCGGTCTTCTTCCCGCGGCTGCCTTGTTTACTCGGTTCCTGTTATTCTTATTTTAGTATAACACCGCCTTAAATCAGAGTCAAAACCAAAGACCAACTTTATTTATACATTCAGTTGTGCCAGGAAATCAAGCGCATCTTCCAGGGAAGAAACGGGGACAAGAATAATATCTGCGGAAGACGCCTGAGCTTCTTCCAGGTTTCCTTCCGGCACAAAGAAATACTCTGCTCCAGCTTTTTCTGCGGCGATTATTTTCTGTTTTACTCCTCCGATTCGGCCTACTTTGCCGTCCAGGTCGATTGTACCGGTGCCGGCAATATTTCTACCCCCTGTCAAATCCTGAGGCAATAATTGGTTCATAATTTCTAAAACAAACATCAATCCCGCTGAAGGACCGCCAATTGAACCGGTATCAATGTTCACATCTATGGGAATTATCGGTTCCCAGGGCAAAGATTTTATATATATCCCAATCCGTGGAATTTCAGGATCATTTGGACCGGGATAAGTTGGGACCGTTATAGTCAGTTCCCGGTTATCCCGTTCAATAGTGAGGGTCACATCATCGCCAACCGGACGGTCCTGAACCAGGACGGTTACTTCCGAAGCCAGGTAGATTTCTTTTCCATCCACCTCATGTATTATATCGCCTTCCTGCAGGTAATTGGCAGCCTCTGTATCTTCCAAAAAACCGATTACCTCAACGCCCTCGCTGATAATCGTAACATCGTAGCCGCTTTCGCGAAGGGCAACTACTTTGGCCATGTGCTGACTTTCAGTCATGTATTCAGCCAGCAATCCGCGATATTCCTCTTCGTCCATATCTGACGGCAAAACCGAATCCGTCGGCCTTAATTCCATATGCGGATGGAAATAGGCGACTGCAAAAGATGTGAGGCTGGCGTTTTGCTGTGTAACGGTTACCAGATAGAAATTCCCCTCATCTCCTGTGTCTGCTCCTTCAACTGTTATTAATTCATTTAAATCGACGGCCCTGCTTGGCCTGACAACATAGTAATCGATGGGGATAAAGAGCCCAAAAACAACGATAACAGCTATGACAAGGAATACCCTACCTAACCTTTTTAGTTTCACAAGTACAACCTCTCTCACATCAAAGGGCTTTAATAATTAATTTGTCCTCAAATTGTTTAACGACCAAACAAACCGCAGTAATTCATCATGACCAATCCGATGATAATAACCAGTATACCGCCGAAACGAAGAATGATTAAATATGCTCTGTTCGGAGCCATATCAGGCACTTTTCGTCCTACCCGCAGGTACCAGAAAAGTTGCGGGTAAATCACCGAGGCAAGGCCGACGACGATAGTGAGAATGCCGAAAAAAATCAGATTGCCGGTGGTGCCAGGCATCCTCTTGCCTGCTGTCAAAAATATTTCCAGGCAGTCATTGTTTAAGAAAGACATTTCCATTCGCTCACTCCATATTCATGATATTGCAATATCCTGCTATCGATGCGGTTTCGTATCTAAACCTTTCAACAGACATTGCCTCTGTCTTCTACTCATTATATTTGGCCAGAATCATCTCATGAACTTCCGGTGGGACCATGTTGCTGATCTTACCGCCAAATGCTGCAATTTCTTTAACAATGCTTGAGCTAATATAAGAATATTTACTGTTGGTCATCATAAATAAGGTTTCGATATCGGCGTTGAGCTTCTGGTTAACCAGAGCCATCTGGAATTCAAATTCAAAATCGGACATAGCCCGTAACCCTTTAATTATAATATTAACATTTTTTTGTTGCGCATACTCAATCAGCAATCCCTTAAAGTACCCCACTTCAACATTTGAATAGTGCTTAGTTACCATTCTTAGCATTTCCAGCCGGTCATCAATGTTATAAGTCGCCACTTTACGGGGATTATCCAGTACTGCTACTGTCAGGTGATCCATAATTTTGCTTGCTCTTATGATAATGTCAAGATGACCTTTAGTTACAGGGTCGAAACTGCCGGGATAGATCGCTCGACTCAACTTATTACCTCCCTTGCTGTAAATAGTAAAATGGCATTGCTCTTTATTTTCGCTAAATCACTTCCATAACCTGCATAGTCTTAAATCTTTTCTTGTTTGAAACATACTGATGTGTTAAAATATTACGAGTTACCTAAAAAGGCAGGAGGAGGGACGTTATTATGGCCAAGATTTGCGCAGTTTGTCATAAAAGTAAAACAACCGGACATAAAGTTAGCCACTCTAATATCAAAACAAAACGCAGCTGGCGTCCGAATATACAAAAAATTAAAATCATGATAAACGGTACACCCAGGCGGGTCAATGTATGCACCCGCTGCATTAAATCGGGGAAAATAGAACGAGCGATTTAATAAAGCATTGATAAACACTTGACAAAAATATTTTAGAAGCGTAAAGGGAGCGATCTTTAACCGCTCCCTTTACGCTTCTATTTTTGCTGTTACAGGATCTAATTATTTGATCGATTTTATCCACATGGGCAAGAGATTACATCTTATCGAGAAAATATTTTTTATCAGTGTATACAGCATCGGCAATTTCACGTTTCATGGCATAAGTGCTGATAAGATTAAAACGGGTTAGTAAACGGATAGCGGAATTGGCTTTGGCTGCCGCCTCATCCTTAAGAGTCCAGGCAACAATTTCTTTAGCCCAGGTGTCCATCTTGGGAACCATTTCATTGAAGAAACATTTGGTCATGTTCATAGCCAATCTTGCTTCATCGTTTTCACCACTGGCAGCCATTTTCTTCGCCCGTAACAGCCCGCTTTCAGCTGCAAATATTTCCATAGCCATATCCGCCAGGCGGTTAAGAATTTCCTGCTCATCGGTAATTTTTTCAGCAAATTCACGGGCTGCGTTCCCAGCTGCAAGAAGAAAGAGTTTTTTCATGTTTTCCAAGTAGAATTCCTCTTTTTCGGGACTTTTTTCGGGAATCTGGGCATCCTTCAGTTTGGCCAGTTCCCCTCCCAAATTCATGACCGCTTCCATGAAGGGCAGCTCATTTTTCATGGCCTTGCGCAGGAGAGTTCCTGGAATGAGCATGCGGTTAATTTCATTGGTTCCCTCAAAGATACGTAAAATGCGGCTGTCTCGATATGCCCTTTCAACCGGATAATCCTCACTATAGCCGTAACCGCCAAAAATCTGTACCGCCTCATCGACTACAAAGTCAATTGCTTCCGAGCAAAAGACCTTTGAAATCGAACACTCTATGGCATACTCATAAATAGCTTTTACAATTTCCGACGGTTCAGCTCCACCTTCCTTAAATTCCTCCATTTTTGCATCAACCAGGCCTGCAATACGGTAAATCATGCTTTCAATCATATAGGTTAAAATTGTCATGTCGGCAAACTTATTCTTGATCAGGTTGAACTGGGCAATGGGCTGATTGAACTGATACCTCTGCAAGGCATAATCAGCAGCGTATTCAATGGCTCTCTTGGCTCCGCCAAGAGCTCCCGCACCAAGTTTAAAACGACCGATATTCAAAGTATTGAAGGCAACCTGGTGGCCTTTTCCTTCTACCCAGAGCATATTTTCTACCGGTACTTTTGCATTTTCAAGAATGACACTGCGGGTAGAGGAACCCTTGATCCCCATTTTTTTCTCTTCCGGGTCAAAAGATACTCCTTCTGTATCTGCATCAATAATAAAAGCGGTAAATCTTTCTCCGTCAATTTTGGCATATGTGATAATTATGTCGGCCCATGCTGCATTAGTGGTATACTGCTTCGCGCCATTCAGAATATAGTACTTACCGTCTTCGGAAAGCACTGCCTTTGTTTTAATACTCAGGGCGTCCGAACCTGCTTCCGGCTCAGTGAGGGCATAAGCAGCTATTTTTTCACCGGTTGCCAGGCCGGGGAGGTATTTTTTCTTCTGTTCTTCGTTGCCAAAATAAACAATCGGCAATGTGCCAATACCGGTATGAGCACCAAAGGCAGTGGCAAAGGAACTGCTGCTTATCGATGCATTTTCGGCCAGGATAATCGTTGTGATTTTATCCGCTTCCTCACCACCGTATTCTTCCGGTATATCGCTGGCCAGCAATCCCAGTTCACCGGCCTGGCGCAGGATACCTTTGGTTACACCTTCCGCTTTTTTTTCAATCTCCTCAATTTTTGGTTCAACCTTGTTCATCATGAAATCATAGCTTGTTTTTTTAATCATCAGGTGAAAGTCGTCAAAATCCTCGGGTGTAAATACCGTGTTTTCATCAACCGGACCAAGCAAAAACGCGCCGCCCTTAATTAACTCACTCATAAGTTATTTCACCCCTTATTTAAATAGTCAGGCAAAAAATACTTTTACCAGTTAATATTTTCTATGAGCAAATTTCTTTCCCTGCTTTGTGAATTTATTAACTTACTCCAATTCTCTGTTAATTGCTTTATTTTGACAGAAATATCTGTAACCGCCGCTCAAGTCTCCTCCGATCATTGTCTAAAAACCGCTACGCACTTAAAAACAGACATCAAAAAAATTTTGGGTTTCTTTGTTTTTATGCCGAAAACTGGGAAAGAAGCTGTTTTCCGTATAGGGTTTCACACATTTACCGTCACTATTACAAAAGGGATTACAGGAATTCCCTGTTCGCTTGATCTGTCTGTCTATCTATGCTAAACTTTTGTTGTCAGGCCGAAGTGGCGGAATTGGCAGACGCACACGACTCAAAATCGTGCGCCCTCCGGGCATGTGGGTTCAACTCCCACCTTCGGCACCAAAACAAAAGAAGCGCAGCTTCGGCTAAACGCTTCTTTTTGTTTTTAACCGTTTTATTTGAAAGATCCGGGCAAGTTTAACTATTTGGAATTACTCTAATTGCAATTAAGAAATGGCATCGTAGCTGCGGTTAGCCAGACTAAGCTTATTAATTAGGCATATATGCCGATCTTTAACATTGCCAACAGTTCGAAACTGAGTTCCGTCGAGCATCTCTCCTTCTGAATAGACAATGGCGAAGTACAACTCGGTTACAGCAGTAAATAATTTTCCATCTTTAATTTTTTATTAATAAATCCTCAGTACATTGTAAAAACCCGGCCTGATTAATTTTTACTGACCTGTTATTGAAAGACTTGAATTCATTTGTTATGGAATACAATCTTCACAGGGAACGTCTATCTGGCATTTACCACAAATGCTGTGCGCGTAGTCATATTGTTCTCGCATAGCCTTAATCCGATCATCAATAAACATATAGTGGTAACATTTTTTTTTGTCCATCCCTTCTCGGTTGATCGCGCTTGCCGGACAGCGGTCGATGCAAACTCCACAGCTGTGATCCACCAGGTAAGGACAATTATTAAAAGGATTTACCTCTCTTAACTTTTTACCTTCGATCTCAAGATCGGTTATTACGCTTCCTATTCGGCCGGCTGTTCCTTTTTCAGTAATCAAACCCCTGTGCAGACCAAATGTTCCAAGGCCTGCAGCATAAGCTATATGCCGCTCCGACCAACTGCTGAGTAAGGCGTCGTAATCTGCCCGGTAATCTTTATGCAGCAGAGGTGCCACCGCCTTTCCGCCCCGTTTTATCAATTCGTTCACGAGTAAAGTACGAATCTTTTCATTGAAGCTTTCGCCAATAAAGCGCCCATGCAACCATTCAACAGAAGGCAAAGAACCGCAGTAATTGGATTGACGGATTTTATCACTGAAAGGAAGAAAGTACGATACTACAGTTTTAGCTCCAGGCAACCATTCCGACGGCAGGCGGAAGGCAGGACCAATTATATTATTATTTTTGAAATTAATCAATTCAGGATCATCGGCGTCAACGAGACCAACCAGGGGTTCGGTAAAAATAATTCTTCCGTCAGGTAATCTGTTTTGAAAATCTTCTTTGCATAAAAAAGTTATCCATTCCAGTATTGATCCCGTTTGAAGCATTCAGTTTTCCTCCCTCTATTCTTTGCATTCATGATCAGTATAAGCAGATTTAAACCTGATTTTTAGCCTTCAACAGCAGATTCTTTTCTTTTTTTCAAAAAGTCGAAAACATGAGGTGAAATGATGAAAAACAGTGAAATGAGTAAAATTATAAATGTAATCGGACGGATAAAGAAAGCGCCAACGTCACCTCTGGTAACGGAAATCCCGTTGATTAAACCGTTTTCGGCAATTTTCCCCAGAACAAGACCGAGAATAATGGCTGCAATGGAAAAATCATACTTTTTCGCAAAAAAGCCGAGTATACCGCCGACAAACATAACCCAAACATCGACAAAACGGTTATATATGGAAAATGCTCCGAAAACACAGAACACAAAAATAAAGAGGCTGAGCACCTCGAATTTAACCATTAGCAACCGGATCAGAATACGCACAAAGAACATGGCCATAACCAGCATTATAATATTGGCTATAAACATTCCAACAAAAATTGAATAAGTCAGTTCGGGCATCCTTTCAAAAAGCAGTGGTCCGGGCCTCAATCCGTGTAAAATCATTACACTGAGCATAACAGCGGCTGTTGCGCTACCCGGTATTCCCAGCGTCAGAAGAGGAACCATCGCCCCGCCGACCGCACCGTTATTTGCAGACTCCGGAGCTGCAACTCCTTCTACAATCCCCGTCCCATAGTCCTGGGGGCGCTTGGAAAAACGGACTGCTGTCCCATAACCGAGAAAAGCAGCTATCGTAGCCCCGGCACCTGGAAGCATCCCAACAAAGTTGCCTATCAGCGCGGAGCGCAGGATGTTCGTCGTGTTATTCTTGATATCAGAGATATCTGGGAAGTTAAAGATCTTGGTTTTTTTAGCCGCTTCCGGATCAAAACCTTTATTGATATTCCGATCATAAAGTCTGGAAAATATTTCTGAAAAAGCAAAGAATCCAATAATTGCCGGAATAAAGCTGACACCGGCAAGGATCATCGGGTTACCGAGGGTGAAGCGGGCAATACCTGAAACCGTATCCAAACCGATAGTTGACAGCCATAGTCCAAAAACCACACCCAGCAAAGCCTTAATCTGTGATTTGGCCCCGATGCTGCCAACAATGGCGAGGCCCAAAACCGCCAGAGCAAAATATTCAGGGGAACCGAAGGTTAGAGCAATTTTAACGAACTGGGGAGCAACAAAGCTCAAAAGAATTGTTCCGATAATACCCCCGCAAAAAGAAGCAAAAATGGCCATGGCCAATCCCCGTTGGGCTTCCCCCTTCAAGGTCATCGGATAACCGTCGATGGAGGTGGCCGCCCCCATGACGTCACCGGGCATGTTGAATAAAATGGCGCTAATCGAACCGCCATAAGTTGCCGCACAGTAAACACCGACCATCATTAGCAGGCCGGTAATTGGTGACATGCTGTAGGTAAACGGTACAAGCAGGCCGACGGCGGTAACCCCGCTTAAACCGGGTATGGTTCCAAAAATAAGACCGATGAGAACTCCGAGAGTAATTGCCATCAAGTTGAAAAAGGAAGTTGAAGTTTCAAGCCCAACAATGAAAAATTCGAACATTGTGTTACCTCCTCGAGCAAATTCACTACTGCCGTGAAAATTGTATGAACCGTTTTTAATAAAATAAATTACTTATGATCATGAAAAATCCGATTCCCCTGGGGAGCGGGACAATAAGCACCTGTGTAAATATATACCAGATTACCACAACCAAAAGTATA
>JAGYMW010000006.1 GCA_018400435.1 Bacillota bacterium
TTTGCTGCTCGCTTTAATTCGCGCTGCCCGGCAGTGTTTGGCTTTGTTTCTACCGTGGATATGCTTTATTCCTGGTCCTGTTTTAACCACCTGTAATTCTTAAAAGAACAGACAAAGCCTGCTTTATACCACAGTCGCGCATCAGGCTTTGCGACAATAGAGAGGAGCGCAGGATTTTCAGAAAAGCTGCGGCAGATGTCTGAGCGAGCATTACGCGAGCGAGTTCTGACGCAGCCTGAAAATCCGAGCACCTTCAATACTTAGAGGCAAAGACAGCGCGTATGTGGTATAAAGCAGGCGATCGTGAGCATGTTCGGCAGTGTTTGGTATCCAGCGTGCATGTGGTATAAAGCAGGCGATACTGATTATACCCTGTATTTTTTGGCTGGTATGTGACGGAAGTTAATAATATGTTGGATAAAAGTATTACTGAAAAAATACCGGGATATATTAAAAGCAACTATAGGAAAAATGGGAAAATATAACATAACATTAGCAAAAATGTTATTATTTTGCACAATTTTTAATTTATTTTTAAAAAAAAGGCAGGAGAATGGTAAAAGGGGTTGAAATTTAGAGTAAAGTGGTGTAAAGTGGTGAAAAGTGGTTGTAAGCCACTAAAATGGAGGCGAACACATGTTCACAGGTGAATTCCAGCACAGCCTTGATGGTAAGGGAAGAGTCATAATCCCTTCGCGTTTGCGAGACGGTCTAGGAGACTGCTTCGTAATTACGCGTGGCCTGGATCACTGTCTTTTTGTCTATCCGTCAGCCGAATGGACTCGCCTGGAACAGAAACTGAAACAGCTACCCTTTACCAAGAGCGATTCACGCGCTTTCATGCGCCTTTTATTTTCAGGAGCAATGGAAGTGGAAGCTGATAAACAGGGTCGGGTTCTCATTCCCCAGAACCTGCGTGAATACGCCGGAATAGAAAAGGAAGTTATGATTATCGGCGTATCAAACAGGGTAGAGATCTGGAGCGAACAGGCCTGGCGGGATTATTTTGGAGAAGCCAACAACAATTATGAAGATCTGGCCGAAAAGCTGGTCGATTTTGATCTTTAAAAAACGGTGGTTTTAATGGTTGAACTGCATCTGCCGGTTATGGAAGAAGAAGTGCTTTATCATCTCGATTGCCGGGAGGATGGAGTCTATGTCGACACAACAGTTGGAGACGGTGGTCATGCTGAAGCGATTTGCCGCCGCCTTTTGTCTGAAGGCCGTCTAATTGGGATTGACTGGGATGAAGAAGCTCTTGACCGGGCCAGGGAGAGGCTTTCCCGTTACTCGGATCGTATTATGTTGGTTCATGCCGATTATACACAGTTATTAGATGTATTGAAAGAAACGGGTTATCCCCGGGTTAACGGGATATTGATCGATCTGGGTGCTTCGACCCTGCAGTTGATGAACCCGGAACGGGGCTTTTCCTTTCACCTGGAAGGTGAACTGGATATGAGAATGGACCGCCGCCAATCTTTGACGGCGATGAAAATAATAAATGAGTACAGCCGGGATGAGCTGGCCGATATTTTCTTCCGTTATGGAGAAGAGCGCTGGTCGAGGCGGATAGCGACGGCAATAATGCGGGAACGGCAGCTAAGAGGTGATATTTCTGAAAGCCGGCACCTGGCTGAAATAGTTAAAGCGGCTGTTCCCGCCCGCTACCGCCGGCATGGAGGACATCCGGCCCGCAAGGTGTTCCAAGCTCTAAGGCTGGCTGTCAACAGTGAACTGGAAAATATCAGGGCGGTTCTTCCGCAGGTTGTAGAAAGTCTTCTGCCAGGTGGCAGGATTGTTGTAATTGCCTATCATTCGTTGGAAGATCGTCTGATTAAAAGATTCTTTCGGGAAAGGGCGGAAGGATGTACCTGCCCTCCCCGGGGACCTTGCGTTTGCGGAAAGGAAGCTGAACTGAGGGTTTTAACCAGGAAGGCAGTTAAGCCGTCGGAAAGGGAAATTGAAAATAATTCCCGGGCGCGAAGTGCCCGGCTTAGAGCAGCCGAGAGAACTATAGCGGCAGAAAAGAAAAAGGGTGAATGACATGCAACAGGTAAGACAGGTAGTAACAGCGGGAAGGATTGCCCTGCCGAAACAGTCGGCAAGAGAGCCATTTAGTAAGCCGGTTCAAGGTAAGCGCTTAAAAAAAGTCAAGCTGCTCTTTGTTGTCATGACCTGTTTTTTGCTCAGTCTGGTTGTTGTTGCCCAGTATTCATCAGTAGTAATTATGAATTACAGGTTGAGCGGTGCTCGTAATGAGCTGGAATCAATAAATGAAAATATAAAGGAACTAGAACTGGAGGCGGCTCAACTTGGCTCTATTGGGCGAATTGAAGCAATTGCCAGAGAAGAACTGGGAATGATCGAGCCATCAGTTGATCAAATCAATATTATAGCTGCTAGCAGTGGAGAGCTTGCCAGAATGGGAGAGTGAATCCCTTGCCAGATTTTGCTGTCAGACGGGCTACAGTTAGGAAGAGGCTCCTAATCGTATTTTGCCTCACAGTAATGATAACTCTAGTGCTGATTGGCAGACTGGCCTGGATACAGATAGTCTGTGCCGATGAATTGTATGAAGAAGCATGGGAACAGTGGAATCATCATGTTCCCGTTCAGACTGCTCGCGGCTCAATTTTTGACCGTCACGAAAGATTGCTGGCAGGTAACACTACAGCTAAGACTGTAGCTGCCCTGCCGCCGCAGATAGAAAATCCAGAGGAGGTAGCCGCAGCTCTCTCGTCCGTCCTGGAGAAAGAGGAAGAAGAGATTTTTGAACTTATTACTGCCGATCGAAGTGCTGTTTATCTTAAGAGAAAAGTCGACCCGCAAATAAGCGAGGCGGTGCAGGAAATGGCTATACCGGGAATTGTATTTTTCGATGAAGCAAAAAGATATTATCCTGGTGGCAATCTTGCTTCCCAGCTCCTCGGATTTGTTGGTATGGATCAGGGCTGGGCCGGCCTGGAAATCTATTATGAAGAATACCTCAGTGGTTACGAAGGGAAGCTTCTTTATCCTGCCGACAACCGTGGTCGGCAGGTTCCCCATGAATTCAAGCAATCCCTTCCCCCGAAGCAGGGATATGATCTGTACCTGACTGTCGATGAAACTATTCAGCATATTGTTGAAAAGCAGCTTGATCAAGTTGTAGCAGATTCTGCCCCCACCCTTGCCCTTGCGGTAGCTGTCGATCCGCACAGCGGAGCGGTCCTTGCTGCAGCATCAAGGCCGGATTACAATCCTGATCTGTATGATGATTACGATCCGGAAAGATGGTCTCTGGCGCCGTTCACTGCTGCTTTCGAACCGGGATCGACTTTTAAAGTGGTTACCCTGGCGGCTGCTGTAGAAGAAGGAATTTATGATCCCGAGGAACACTTTTATTGCTCCGGACATGTTACAATAAGCGGCCGTCAAATTAACTGCTGGACTGCCGATCGGGGGGGGCACGGTGACATCACTTTTCAGGAAGCACTTGGTGCTTCCTGTAACCCGGCATTTATTGAGCTGGGAAGACGGATCGGGGCTGAAAAATTGCTGGCCTACATCGAGGCTTTTGGTTATGGCCAGTTGACCGGGATTGATTATCCAGGCGAAAGCACCGGCCTTATTTTTAGCCCGGAAGCTTTAGGCCCGATGGAGCTGGCTACCACTTCTTTCGGGCAGGGCATTGCGGTAACTCCGCTTCAGCAGGCAATGGCTGTTGCAGCAATGGCCAACGGGGGTTACCTTTATAAGCCATACCTGGTTGAAGAGATCCATGACAGCGAAGGCAATGTGATTTTAAAACGGGAACCGGAACTGATTCGGCAGGTAATCTCAACGGAAACATCCGCCAGACTGGTTGAATTAATGGAAAGCGTAATCCTGGAAGGCACCGGTAAGACTGCTGCCGTAGAAGGGTACCGGGTGGCAGGCAAAACTGGAACGGCTGAAAAAGTGGGTCCCGATAACAGCTATATGAGCGATCAATTTGTATATTCTTTTATCGGGGTTGCGCCGGTAGAGGATCCGCAGATCGTCCTTTATGTGGCAGTCGATGGGGTAACAAAAGGACCCAGATATGGTTCTTATACCAGCGCTCCTCTCTTCAGTAGAATTATTGAGGATGTGATGAATTACCTGCAGCTTCCACCTTCAGAACCGGAGGTTGAAGAAGCAGATGAAAACTGATTTGGGCGAAAACTGTGCATCAGGGTATTTCAGTACAAGAATCAAGCAGGGAAAGCAGGTTATCATGAGCGTGATTAAGGGAAAAGAAATACTCACCGCTTCCCGGGGGAGGTTGCTGCAGGGCAATCCTGAACAGCAAGTAACCGGTTTTGCCATAGATTCAAGACAGATTAAGCCCGGTAATTTTTTTATCCCCTTCAGTGGTGAGAAAACAGATGGACATCTTTATATAACCGATGCAGCAAAACGGGGAGGGACAGGTGCATTTATTGCAAGCAGCCGCAAGCCGGATCCATCGATTCCTCCGGATTTTATGCTGGTTGAAATAGAAGATCCACTAACCGCCCTGCAACGGGTTGCTGCTTATCACCGGCAGCGCTTTGAGCTTCCCGTGGTTGGGATAACTGGCAGCAGCGGTAAAACAACGACCAAAGATTTTACTGCCGGGGTGCTATCGGCTAAATACAAAGTTTTGAATACAACGGGGAACCTGAATAATGAAATTGGGCTGCCCCTGACCATACTGGAATTAAATGCAGATCACCAGGTTGCCGTGCTTGAAATGGGCATGAGCGCTCCGGGTGAAATCACTACACTCTGTGAAATAGCAAGGCCTTCAATTGGTGTCATAACCAGTATTGGCGCGGCGCATATTGAAATGCTCGGGTCGGTCGAAGCTATTGCACGGGCGAAAGGAGAACTCTTAGATTACCTCGGCTCAGGCGGGGTAGCCGTTTTGAACGGTGATGATCCCCGCCTCCTCAAGCTTGGAGAACGCTTCCCGGGAAAAGTGTTGTACTATGGCTTTAACCAGGGCGATATAAAAGGCTTAAAGTTGTCTCAACGGGGAGAAAATAACTTTTTCCGGGTGCGTTTTCCTAATAGATCTGAAGGGTGGTTTGAATCGCCCTTACCGGGACGGGAGTCGGCTGGAAATGCCCTGGCGGCTCTTACCGTCGGTTATATCCTGGAGATTGATCCGGCAGAAATGATTAAAGGGCTTTCCTCAAGTAGCACTACGGGAGGCCGACTCCAGGTTTTATATAACAGTGCAGGGACACGTATAGTTGATGATACTTACAATGCCAATCCTGATTCGGTTAAGGCAGCGCTCAATGTACTGATGGAACTGGGTGGAGAGAAAACTGTGGCAGTACTTGGCGACATGCTGGAACTTGGCCCTTTTGCTGAAGAAGCTCACCGTGCAGTGGGTCGTTATGCATCACAGATAGGGGTAGGGATACTAATAACAGTAGGATCTTTGGCTTCTTTAGCTGCAACTGAAGCATCCAGAGCGGGTAAAACATCTATTTATAGCTGTGACAGCCATGAACAGGCGATAGAAATATTAACCTTTTTAATTTCAGACCAGGGATGGTCAGTGCTTGTCAAAGGCTCAAGGGGTATGGAGATGGAAAAAATTGTCCGGGCACTGCTGGATTAAAAAAGGGGCGACCTGATAATGGAGAAAGGAGTTATCGTTGCTTTACCTGTAGCTTTGTTTATCTCAGCCCTTGCTTTCCCTTTTTTCATCAGACGCTTGCGTATACGGCAGTACGGTCAGCAGATCAGGGAAGACGGACCTGCCAATCATACTGCCAAGGCCGGGACAGTGACCATGGGTGGAGTTGTATTTGTAGTTATAACAATCATAGTATGTTTAACAGTTGGAGGACTTTCTCCCATGATGCTGGCAGCCTTGTTTCTTCTTTTTGGCTGCGGGTTGATCGGTTTTACCGATGATTATCTGAAAGTAGTTCGCAAGCAATCGCTGGGATTAAAAGCCCGATCAAAACTTGCTGGCGAAATAGCCGTAGCCCTCTTTTTCGTAGCTATTCTGGTAATGATCGGCCACTATTCTTCTGAAATATGGGTGCCCCTATTTAATATTGAGATTGATTTCGGATTCTTATATCCTCTGCTGGTAATATTTTTAGTCATGGCTTCTACCAATGCCGTAAATTTGACTGATGGTGTTGACGGCCTCGCTGCCGGTACATCGATTATTGCCCTGGCAGCTTATGCCTGTATAGCATTTTCTATTGGAGCGGGTTCGCTGATCTTATTCGATGTGGCCCTGATCGGTGCCCTGGCCGGGTTTCTCATCTATAACCGTTATCCTGCCCGCGTGTTTATGGGTGATACGGGATCACTGGCCCTGGGAGGAGCATTTGCAGCACTGGCAGTTCTCACCAAAACAGAACTGCTTCTGGCAATAATCGGTGGTGTTTTTGTCATTGAAACCCTGGCTGTTATGGCTCAGGTTCTCAGCTTCCGGCTTACAGGCCACCGAATTCTAAGGATGGCCCCCCTGCACCACCATTACGAGTTAAAAGGTTGGTCCGAGTGGCGGGTTGTAATTGTTTTCTGGGGGGTTGCTGTTCTGATGGCCCTGGGCGGTGTGCTGATATTCAACT
Source organism: Bacillota bacterium (assembly GCA_018400435.1). Taxonomy (GTDB): domain Bacteria; phylum Bacillota; class Dethiobacteria; order DTU022; family DTU022; genus M55B129. Next base: position 6,594 of record JAGYMW010000006.1, read on the forward strand.
TTTGATTAGCCTGAAAAGAACTTTTTGAACGGAGGATGCTGTATCCTTGATTGATTTAATAAAAAGGAGAGAAATTCTTGTCGTGGGCATGGCTCGCAGCGGTGTAGCAGCTGCAAAACTTCTTGCCAGGGCTGGTGCGGCTAAAATTACAGTAACGGATCTGAAAAGTACTGTTCAACTCCGGGATGAAACTGTTGAATTAAGTAAATATCCTAATATCTATATTATGGCAGGTGGCAATCCGCCGGAGCTGGTTAGAGAAGAGCTTTCCATGATCATTAAAAGCCCGGGGATACCCCCTTCGCTTGAGCTTTTTAAAAAAGCGGATCAATTGGGAGTGCCTGTTTTCTCAGAGGTTGAACTGGCTTACAATTTTTCAAAAGCTCCCCTGATTGGGGTGACGGGAACAAATGGTAAAACGACAACCACTGCTTTAATCGGGGCAATGCTTAAGGAAGCATCCTTTGCTCCGGTTATTACTGCCGGTAATATAGGGCATCCTCTGGCCGACGCCGTGAACGGTTTCAGCGCCCAGGGAATGATTGTTGCTGAGTTGAGCAGTTTCCAGCTTGAAAATATCAGGCAGTTGAGACCGATGATTGCTGTATTTCTCAATTTCACAGAAGATCATTTAGATTACCACGGGACTGTAGAAAAATATTTTGAGGCCAAAGCACGGATCTTTGAAAATCAAAAACAGGGTGATTTTGTAGTTCTTAATGCCGGGGATCCCATGGTGGCATCGCTGGCTGAAAGGTGCAGTGGACAGGTGCTCTGGTTTGCTCGCAGGCCGGTTGACTTCGGCACTGGTCTGGAGGACGAATGGCTAACCCTTTACAACCCCGGTTTTAAACCTTTGAAGCTTTGCCTGCGCGATGAAGTGCTACTGCCCGGAGAGCATAATCTTGAAAATGCTCTGGCGTCCGCAGCAGCAGCGTGGGCGGCCGGAGCGGATCCGCAAGCAATTGGCCGAACTCTGCGCTCTTTCCGTGCTATCGAACACCGCCTGGAATATGTAGATACGCTTGGCGGTGTTGACTATATCAATGATTCCAAGGGAACCAATCCGGATGCGACAATCAGAGCCCTAAACTCTTTCCCGGGCCGGGGAATAATCTTAATTGTCGGAGGAAAAGATAAGGGCAGCGATTTTTCTTCCCTGGCAGAGGCAGTGCGCGAAAAAGCCAGACTGATCCTGACACTGGGAGAAACCCGGGAAAAGATTACTGAGGCGCTAAGCAAGGTTGGTTTTCAGTCGGTTGTACCGGTATCCAGTCTTCAGGAAGCCGTGCATCGGGCTAAGCGGGAAGCCCACAGCGGAGAAATTGTATTGCTTTCGCCGGCCTGTGCCAGCTGGGATATGTTTAAAAATTATGAAGAACGGGGTAACCTTTTTAAAGAAACAGTCTTAAATCTCCAACGGGAAAGCGGGGAGAGGAGAGATATGAATGGACGGTAACCGTGAAAACAAACATGAACCTGATCGCATACTAATCCTTGTTACTGTACTGTTGTTGGCCATCGGGTTGTTGATGGTTTTCAGCGCGAGTTATGTTGTGGCTGATGAAAAGGTTGGCGATGCTTACTATTTCCTGAAACGTCAGGCCCTGTGGACTGCAGTTGGCCTGGGAGCGATGTATTTGTTTTCGCGGATTAATTATCGAAAGCTAAAGCAGCTGTCTCTTTTGATATTGCTGGTCAATTTTATCTTGCTAACCTTGATTTTCACCGGTTTCGGGTCTGAGCTGGGGACTGAAGCCAGGCGCTGGCTAACAATAGGGCCGGTTATCCTGCAGCCTTCCGAATTCAGCAAGCTGGCCTTTGTTATTTTCATTGCTGCTTACATGAGCACTAAACGTATGGACTTGAGAAATTTTTGGGTATCCACTGTAATCCCGCTTGCCCTTGTGGGGGTTGCTTTTCTGATGATCCAGTTTCAGCCCGATATGAGCACAGCTCTTATTGTCCTGGCTTCTGCAGCACTGGTAGTAGTCTTCGCCGGGATACCTGTCAGCCGCATGGCTGGCCTGTCCCTGCTGGCTTTACCGCCGCTGGCTTACCTGACTGTCAGGGAAGATTACCGCCTGCAAAGACTATTCACATTTATTGATCCATGGGCTGACCCCTCAGAGTCGGGGTATCAGATTATCCAATCTTTCTATGCTCTGGGATCAGGGCATATATTCGGAGCCGGCCTTGGCCGCAGCAAGCAGAAGTTGTTTTACCTGCCGGAACCGCAAAATGATTTTATCTTTGCCGTTATAGGAGAAGAGCTTGGTTTTATCGGTGCGGTTACTGTTTTATTGCTATACCTGGTCCTGATCTGGCGCGGGTTTCAAATTGCCTATAAAGCACCCGATCTATTCGGCAGCCTCCTGGCAGCGGGGATCATCTTTACATTTGCCCTGCAGGTTGTAATCAATGTGGCTGTTGTAACGGGAATGCTGCCGGTTACCGGTATTAATCTACCCCTGGTCAGCTACGGGGGGAGTTCAGTGTTGTTTGTTTTGTGCGGTATTGGTATATTGCTCAATATATCCAAATATACCAGGGATCTCCCGGGGATGCAAAGGAGCTAGTTGATGAGAATCATGATTGGCGGAGGAGGAACAGGAGGTCATATCTATCCGGCGCTGGCTCTGGCCCGTTATGCACGGGAAGCAGACAGTGATAATAAAATATTATTTGTCGGCAGTAAAACCGGATTGGAAAATAAAATCATTCCTTCTTCCGGTTTCAAGCTGGTTACCATCCATGCCCGCGGTTTCCAGCGCAGTTTAAAACAAATTGGAGCGGTGATGGGAGATTTGTTTAAGGGCCTGAAGGAATCATGGCGAATTATTGACCAGTTCCGGCCGGACGTTGTTTTGGGCACAGGGGGGTATGTGGCAGCACCACTGGTAATGGCGGCACTGATGAAAAAATATCCAACTGTAATTCATGAACAAAATGCTCTGCCCGGTCTGACTAACCGGCGGCTGGCCCGTTATGTGAGCATGGTCTGCATCTCTTATGCTGAAACCAAGAGCAGGTTGCCTCGTTCAAGCCATATTGTCCTGACCGGCAATCCCCGGGCCAGTGAAGTCGGCGTCATCAGTCGGGAAGAAGGCTGTCGGCAGTTCGGTCTTGACCCGGCGGCAAAGATGGTGCTTATTTATGGTGGGAGCAGGGGGGCATTGAAACTTAACCGGGAGGTTATCGCTTATCTTAAAGCAGGTTTTCTGCCTCAAGAAATAAGCCTGATCTACGTTACCGGCGAAATTTATCACCGGGAAGTGCTGGGCGAACTGGGTTCGCTGCCGGAAAGGGTGAAGCTGTTCCCCTACCTGGAGGAGATGCCAGCGGCGCTTGCTGCGGCCGATCTGGCGGTTACTCGCAGCGGGGCCACTACCCTGGCTGAGATTACGGCCATAGGACTGCCGGCAATCTTGATACCTTCGCCAAATGTGGTTAGTAATCATCAGTATTATAATGCCAGGGTGTTGGCTGATGCTGGTGCGGCGGTGTTAATAGAAGAAAAAGACTTTGATTGTTTAAAATTAAAAAAGGAAATTGACATACTGGTTAACAATCCTGAAATATTGACCGATATGAGTAAACGAAGCCGTGAATTAGGATTGACAGATGCTGCAGAGAAGATTTATCAGTGCCTGCGGGAGGTCGCTTCATGACGATAAAAGAGGAATTGAGAAAAAAATTTGGTTCAGCGGTTAGATTAAATGAACCGCTGGCTTCCCATACTTCCTGGCAGGTTGGTGGTCCAGCTGATTATTACATTGCTCCGCGCTCGGTTAATGAGCTTGCTGAAGTAATCAAGGTGAGCAAGCAATTCGAGCTTCCTCTATTTGTCATGGGCAATGGGACAAACCTGCTTGTCCTGGATGGGGGGATCAGGGGGCTGGTCGTCCATATCGGAGCAGCCTTTTCTTACATAAAACAGGAAAAATATGGAGTTACAGTGGGGGCGGGAACGGCCATGACTGCCCTGGCCAGGGAGACTGTAGAAAAAAGATTGAGTGGGGTGGAATTTGCTGCAGGCATTCCGGGAACCCTGGGCGGAGCAGTAATCATGAATGCCGGTGCATTTGGCAATTACATAGGAGAAAAGATTCAAACGGTTCGCCTTGTTTCTGACAGTGGTGCTAACCTAGAGCTTTCAAGAGAAGAACTTTCTTTTGGTTACCGGTGCAGTAACCTGTCCGGGAAAGGAGTTATTTTTGAAATTGATTTACTTCTTAAAGGAGGCAATCCTCATGAATCACTCCGTCTAATCGAGGGTTTTATTGCGGAGCGGCGCAGACGGCACCCGGAACAACCCAGCGCTGGTAGTGTATTTCGTAATTTTCCCGATGTGCCGGCTGGTAAAATAATTGAACAGGCTGGCTTAAAGGGAATAAAAGTTGGCGGGGCCGAGGTCTCGAAAAAACATGCCAATTTCATCGTTAATACCGGAGAAGCAACAGCTGCTGATATCATGACCCTCATGGAGAAAGTGCGGCAGGTGGTAAAAGAAAAGTACGCTCTTGAATTACAGCCGGAAGTAAAAATAGTTGGAGAGGAGAGCTGAATCGTGGTTCAAAAGAGCGATCGCCTAAAACTGGTCGGTAAAAAAGAAAAATGCCCCGGTTGGAAAAAAGCGCTGCGTTTCTTGTCTCGCCTGGCCCTGGTTTTCCTGCTCCTCATTTTACTCCGATACGGAGAATCTTTTTTCCGCATCAAAGAGGTGAGTGTCAATGGAGCAAAGGATCTGACAAAAAGTGAAATTATCACTGCTGCTGGAATTGAAATAAATAACAGTATTTTTCTGATTTCCTCGCAGAAGGTTGCATGCAAAATCAGAGCAGCCTGTCCGCAGGTTGATAGTGTCGAATTCGAGCGAAATTTACCGAATAAAGTAGAAATAACAGTTGCTGAGCGGACACCTGTTGCTTTTGTGATGACAGCAGATGGTTATTGGGAAATGGATCGGAATGCGGTCTGTTTCGCCTGCCGTGCCGAACCGGCAGAAAGATATCCTCTAATTGCCGGGATTAACGGCGAACTGGTTGTCCCGGGGATTCCTCTGCGCTGCCGGGAACGGCGGGAAGCGCTGATTAAATTTTTTGCGGCCTGGAACGGAGAAGAGAAAATTACGATTGAACAGATCGATCTTTACGACAGCTATAATATGATCCTTCAGACAGAGACAGGGATGGAGATCTGGCTTGGCGACGGCAGGGGAATGGAAGAAAAATTACTGCTGATCCGGGAGACCCTTCCTTATATCGAAGCGGGAGCTGAAACACGGTTGGATGTTCGCACAGGAAGCAGACTGGTAGTATCAAGCAATGCTTTGCTAATGGAGGAAGAGGAGGTGGATAACCCGTAATAAAAACAGGAAAGAATTAAAATGTGTAGAATTGTCTAATAAAGTCAGAAGTTACACCACGTTGGGAAGGGTAAGGGGGTAAAAGAATGAACAGGAAAAACTATATTGCTGGTATCGATGTTGGCACAGCTGAGGTGCGGGTCGGGCTAGGTGAATCCCGTCCTGACGGAACTGTGAACATTATCGGTTTAGGTCTGAGCCCTTCCGATGGTGTACGCAAAGGTGTTATTGTTGATCTGGAAAAAACAATTGAATCGATTGTCAGTGCGCTGGAAGAAGCAGAGAGGATGTCGGGGATAAAGATTGATTCTGCTTATGTCGCCCTGAAAGGGCTTAACGTTGAGCTTATCAACAATCGCGGAGTGGTTGCTGTTACAGCCGAGGATCGAGAAATTTGCGAAGAGGATGTTGAAAGAGTGATTCAGGCGGCTAAAGTAGTTGCCCTGCCAATGGACAGGGAGATAGTGGATATTATTCCCAGGGAATATATCGTTGACGGTTTTGACGGGATCAGGGATCCGCTTGGTATGTTGGGAGTGAGGTTGGAGGTCGATGCCCTTGTCGTTAACAGCCGGATTACTTCTCTTCACAATCTCTTACGCTGTATCAACCGGGCAGGTATCACTGTTGACGGCCTGGTTCTGCAGGCAATGGCCAATTCGGAGGTATCTCTGTCTCCAGATGAACGTGAACTGGGAGTGTTCCTCATTGATATTGGCGGTGGAACAACTGAAATTGCTCTTTTCCAGCATGGCAAGTTGCAGAAGATGTCAGTGGTGCCGATCGGTGGAGATCATGTTACCACGGATCTGGCTGCCGGGTTGCGGATTAACTATTATGCTGCAGAAGAATTGAAAAAGGAACACGGTTCGGCCATGCTTTCTCTGGCTGACACCGAGCCGAAGATTGAAATTAAAACTGTAGGCAGCAAAGAGCTCAGATTGGTTTCAGAAAAAGAGGTCGCCGGTTTTATTGAGCCGAGGGTCCAGGAAATTTTTCACATCATCAAGGAAGAAATGATCAAAATGGGGTGGCAGTATCTGCCGCCTGCCGGTGCGGTGCTACGCGGTGGTGTGGCCGGGATGAAAGGAATCCCGGAAGTAAGCCGCCGCTTATTTGAAAGCGATCAAATAAGGCTCGCTGATTTTGAAATAGCCGGGGTCCAGAATCCCAGCTATTCTACAGTAGCCGGGTTGCTGTATTATGTGCAGCGTTATCAGCCGCGGTTATTTGTTCAGGAACGAACCAGGTTGGTTAAAAAACGTGGCCCGGGATTGTGGCAGCGTTTAAAAGAATGGTTAACTGACATAATTGATTAAAAGAGCATACTACTTTCAGGAGGTGCTTTTCATGATTGAGTTTGATAATGAGATGGAACAATATGCTTCGATAAAAGTAGTCGGTATCGGTGGTGGCGGCAGCAATGCTGTAAATCGGATGATTGCAGCAGGATTGCAGGGAGTGGATTTCTGTGCTGTCAATACGGATGCCCAGGCTCTCTACCTGGCCAACGCTTCCCTGAAACTGCAGATTGGTGAGCAGCTTACCAAGGGATTGGGGGCAGGAGCCAATCCGGGAATTGGACAGAAAGCGGCAGAAGAAAGTCGTAATACCATCGAGAACATGCTCAAGGGTTCGGATATGGTTTTTATTACCGCCGGCATGGGTGGCGGAACAGGAACAGGAGCCGCGCCGGTCATTGCAGAAATAGCTCAGAAACTGGGAGCATTGACTGTGGGAGTGGTAACCAGGCCGTTCTCCTTTGAGGGTAGAAAACGTAAGCAGCAGGCCGATGAAGGGATTTCCGCTTTAAAAGAAAAAGTGGACACCCTCATTACTATACCCAACGACCGTCTGCTGCAGGTAGTTGAGAAAAAGACGCCTATTCTGGAAGCCTTTCGGGTCGCCGACGATGTACTCAGACAGGGAGTCCAGGGTATTTCCGATCTGATCGCCGTTCCCGGTTTGATTAACCTTGATTTTGCCGATGTACGCACGATCATGGCCGAAACAGGACCCGCCCTGATGGGCGTGGGACAGGGAAGCGGAGAGAATAGAACTGTCGAGGCAGCCAAAGCGGCAACCAACAGTCCTCTCCTGGAAACGTCAATTGAAGGAGCCAGGGGAATCTTGATTAATGTAACCGGCGGTTCGGATCTGGGCCTCTATGAAGTGAATGAAGCGGCTGAAATAATATCGGAATATGCTGATCCCGAAGCGAATATAATCTTTGGAGCGGTTATCGATGAAAATTGTCAGGATCAGGTCCGAGTCACGGTTATTGCCACCGGTTTTAATGAAGTCCGGGAAGGTTTTAAGCCAAAACTGGCTGCTGTTGGCGGAAGTGCATACTCACGCGGCGAAAACATCGATTCGCCAACCTGGTCTCGCTGGCAGCAGAAAGGAAAAATAGTTAACGAGTGATTCAAATCCTTCGTTGATCCGGTATTGCTTGAAACCCGGCATATAGATTATATCTGTGTGCCGGGTTTTTCCGAAACATGTTCAAATAATTTTAAGGAAGGGAAGATAATCATGAAACTTTTCTTTTGCCGAGGTGTGGTATTTCTGCTGTGTCTGTTGTTGTTGGCTGTTACCGGCTGCGGCGATTCCGGGGTAGCTGATGAAACGGGTGAAGATCAGGCCGGGGATATTACTGTAGAGGACGAAGATGCCCTGGTAGAAGATAATCAGGGCGAGGAAGACAGTGAGAACGGGGAAGGAGAAGAAATCCTTGCTCTTGATGAATGGGAAGCGCCTGCTAATTTACAGGAAATGATCGCCAAATTCGAAGAAATTCAGCATAGCATTATCCAGGACGGTGAAGTGGTCGCTACGGTTCATTACCTTTATGAAGACAGTGAAACCATTGAGGGGACTGAGACCGATCGGTTCAGTGTAGATTTTGGCGAAGAAAAATTTACCGTGTGGATAGATCCTACCGGTGAATTGATAAAGATCGAGGCTGGGGGTGAAGAGATCCCTGCTGAAATGGCTTCTATATTTGTTGAGCCCATGATGGCCAATATCCTGATGCCTTTCCAGATTGCTCGAGACTGGAATGCACGGGAGCTTATTGTGGATTATAGCACCCAACCGGGTGTTGACGTAAGTAGAGTGCAAAGCGAGGAGCAGGAAATAGGAGGCAGATCCGCCCAGGTTTACACTTTTGAGGTAACAGTGGAACCCCCAGCTGTTGAAGCTGATCATGGAGCAAAGATGCGCTGGCAAATTGCTGATTTTGGCGATCTGCAGATTATTACAGGTTGGGATATTATCGAAAGCAGCGGTGAAGAGATGAACATTGAATTCAAAGTCGAGAAAATTGTCCTTCGCGAATAAGACTTTTATATCTTCAACATTAATTTGGTTGTTGTGGTTAAAAAAGGAATGGGACCGGTACGATTCTTTACGAGTAGAATATTGTGCTCTATAATATGAAAGATGAATCGTGTTAAGGAAATGTTCCTTACCAAATAATCTTTCCCTGGAAAAACGGGGGTGCAGGCGCCCGGCTGAGATGATGTACAAAAATTTTATCTAAGCGTCCTGACACAGGATTGTCGATCCTTGAGGAGGACTTTAGTTGAAGGAAGAATACCCTGTAAAAACTGAACAAAAACTATCGGTAAAAAATGTTTATCGCGAGATTCGCAAGCGAGACGGGCGGGTAGTGCCCTTTGATTCTGAAAAAATTACTGAAGCAATTTTTAAAGCAGCTCAGGCTGTAGGCGGCAGGAACCGCACTATTGCAGAAAACTTAACCAGGCAGGTTATTGAAAGTGTGCGGGATAAAATACCGGCCGCAGTTATTCCCACTGTGGAAGAAGTACAGGACGCAGTAGAAGTGGCTCTTATTGAAAACGGGCATGCCCGTACTGCCAAAGCATATATTCTCTACAGGGATCGCCGAACCCGTATTCGCGAGGGAAAATCAGAGCTGATGGATGTGGTAAAGGACATTTTGATTGAAGAAAACCGTGAAAAAAGTGGTTTTAACAGTTCTCCATCAGCAAAAATGATCCAGATTGCCACGGCAGCCAGCAAGCAATATTACCTGAGCAATTTGCTTCCTGAAGAGTTCTCCAGGGCGCATGAAGAAGGATCGCTGCACATTGATCACCTTGATTATTACAGTAAGACGTTAAACAGCCTGCAGATAAATCTTATTAATCTGCTCAGGCAGGGTTTTGACGCCGGAAGCGGTTATATTCGCCCGCCAAAAAGGTTTTCCTCGGCTGCCGCCCAGGCGGCCATTATCCTCCAAAATAGCCAGAACGATATGTTCGGAGTGCAGAGTTTCCCTTATTTTGATCGCAGCATGGGTGAAGTGATCAGGCACCTGGAATATAAACCGGATTACGAAGAGGTTTATCAAGCCATGGAGGGTTTGATAACCTTGCTGAACAGCGTTCACAGCTTGGTAGGGGTTGGAATACCCTTCAGCTCAATAAATATAGGTGTTGACACGAGCGAAGAAGGCAGGATGATTAGCAGGGCAATATTGGAAGTATTCCTGAAAGGGTTGGGCCGGGGGGCAACCCCGCTCCGGCCTGATCTTATCTTCAGTATTAGGAAAGGGGTAAATTTTGCCCCGGAAGATCCAAACTATGATCTTTATAGAATGGCCTTACAGGTAACGGCAGACCGAATGAACCCCAGTTATAGCTTTATGGACAGTTCCTTTAATAAAGCGTATAGGAACGAAGTTTCCTATATGGGTTGTGGAACCAGAATTGCCGAGAATCGTCACGGTCCGGAAATAGCTGCCGGCCGTGGCAACATCGCTTCGGTAGTCATGAATCTGCCACGCATTGCCTTTAAATGCCGAGGACGAGAAGACATCTTTTTTGTTCAGCTGGATCGACTGATCCGTATTGCTGCTAAACAGTTATTACACCGATATGCTGTTCTCGCCAGGTTGAAGGTCAGTGATTTGCCGTTTATTATGGGGCAGAAGTTGTACCTGGAATCGGAAAATCTCAGCAGTGTGGATAGTATTGGAGAAGTGATTAAACAGGGTACTCTGGCTGTTGGATTTGTCGGTTTAGCGGAAGCAGTACAGCTGCTGTGTGGAAGGCACCATGGTGAAGATCTCTCTGCTCTGGAACTGGCCCGGAAAATCGTTGACCATATGAGGCGGAGAATTGACAGTTATGCCGATGAATACGATCTCAACATGGCTCTGCTTGCTGCATCTTCTCCAGGCCTGGTCGGCAAATTTGCAGCCATGGATCGAGAACGTTACGGATCCGTGCCGGGTGTGACAACTCGCAGTTACTATTCCGATTCATTTCATATCCCTTCTTATTATGCTCTAACGATGACTGATAAAATAACAGTGGAAGGATCATTCCATCATTTTTGCAATGCCGGGCATATCAGTTACATAGAACTACCCGACCCTCCCGGTGATAAAATTGAGCTGGTTGATCAGATTATCCGCCAGATGGCGTCTGCCGATATTGGGTTGGGGGGAATTAATTTTCCGCTGGACGAGTGCATGGAATGTTCCCATCGGGGTGTTGTTGACAACAGCTGCCCGTACTGCGGTAGTGCCAGCGTAAGACGAATCCGTCGTGTGTCGGGTCGTTTGATGACCGAAGAACATTTTGACAAGCAGATTGCTGAGGAGCTGAAGGAAAGACGGGCTCATTTTGAGCCGGGTGATGAACTCTGAGAGAGAAACAATACGGGGGAGAGGGAGAATTTGCCCTGTTGCATAAGGGCGGGATAGCTTACCTGCAGTCATCACTGCTCGAAAAAAGCGGGCTGGTTGATCATGCTTTTTCCACACGTATTGGCGGTTGCAGCAGTGGCCCTTTTCAATCGCTCAATATGGCTTTTCACACCGGAGATAGCGAGATTAGTGTGCTGGAAAACAGGCGGAGGTTTTTTAATCTTTTTGATTATAATTCCTGTAGCCAGGTTTCAGCGGTGCAGGTTCATGGGATAGAGTCCGCTGTATTTAATGAAAAAAACCGGGGAGAAGGAGCATGCCCCGGAACAACGGTGAAACACTGCGATGCTCTCATAACAACCGAACCAGGGCTGCCGCTGGCTGCATATTCTGCTGATTGCCAGCTTATATTTTTTGTTTCAACGGGAAAGCCGATAGTTGCCCTGGCTCATGCCGGGTGGCGCGGGGCTCTTGGCGGAATCGGGGTTAGTTTAATAAAGCGTTTGAAAAAAGAGTTCTTGCTAGATCCGGATGAGCTCCTGGTCGCTTTAAGCCCGGCTATTTGCCGCGATTGTTATCTGGTCGATGAAAAGATTGCCCGCCTGTTCCAGGATGCCGGTTATTCAGATCCCGTTTATCTGGAGCCTGCTTCTGATGGTTTCTTCAAACTGGATTTAACAGCTGTCAATGAAAAGCAGCTTCTTCGAGCGGGTATTAACAAAGAAAACCTGGTCAAAAACAGCTGGTGCTCATCATGCAATGACGATTTGTTTTATTCTTATCGCCGGGACCGCGGAATAACAGGCCGGATGCTCGGTTTCATTGCCATTCGCAGGGGGAAGGGATAAAAATTGAAGAAAAAAGGCACCAGGGATGTAAACAGGCGTTTTAAAGTATTGCCCGGTGAGGGCAAGCGCTTCAGCTTCAGCAATTTTAAACAGGCTTTTATTTTTTACGTTCTCCTGCTGCTGGCCCTGGTAATTATTGTTCAGCTCGGGTATCACTGGCTTGGTGAACAGTATCTTGCCTGGAGGTTGCAAATTATAAATGCCGAACCTGGAATAATGATCCAGGAATGCAGGGTAGAAGGATTGGTTACCCGGGATGAAGCGGTTATAAGAGCCCCTGAATCAGGATTGATTATGGATATTGCTGAAAATAAAAAAAGAATAGCGGCCGGGTCAGAAGTTGCTATTATTGGCATCATTTCGCCTCTGGAGATGCAGAGAATACGGGGTGGGGAAAAAGAAGAATATTCTGAAGAGGATCTCTGGGAACAATTTAAAGAACACTGGCAGCAGTTGTTTGAGGAAAACCAGAATAATGGCCAGGGTAAAATTGTTTCTGACAGTGAAGCTGGTACTGATGACAGCACCCGGACGGCAGCGATTGATCCGTCTTCGATGACTTTTGAAGACACCGTCAGTGTTTATAGCGAAAATAGCGGCTTCCTTTCCCATTACATCGATGGCTGGGAAGATTATAGAGGTTTATTATACTTAAATGTTGAAGAATATGAAGAATATGCTGAAATGATTAGTGAAGGGAAATATGCCGTGGTCGGCGAGCTGATCGATGCCGGCCAGCCTATGGTAAAAATAGTTAATAACTGGCGGTGGTATTACAGCATAAAGCTTCCTCTTCACCCGGGGCAGGTGATCGCCGGGAAAGACACTGCGGAGATCGAATTTGATTTTGCACCAGGCGACAGCATTCGGGGCAAACTTTATCATAAAGAAGAAAAATTACAGGAGATTCTCCTGACATACGAAATTGAAGAACAGATTGAGGGTTTTGAACAGATCCGCTGGGCTGAAGCTACTTTGCTCTATTCCCGCCGGGCAGGTATAATAATTCCGGACGAAGCTTTGTTTGAAAAAGAAGGGCGGGAAGGAATATTTGTTATCGAGGGAGGACGGGTTGTCTTTAAACCGGTCAGCCTTGTTGAAAGGCAGGAGAACAAACTTCTAGTGGAAGGAATTGATCCAGGAAGCCTGGTTATTACAAAACCGGCAATGGTAGAAGAGGGGCAAAGGCTGAATTAGCCTAATCATTTTATTGGCAGACTCTGTTGGGCCGTAAAATTATGAAAGACATAACGGGGAGATCCATTATGATCAGTGAAAACTACGGTAAGGTTATGCTGGCAATCGAAAAGGCAGCCGCCCGTTCAGGACGGCAGCCGGAAGAAGTGAAGCTTGTAGCAGTGACAAAAACTGTAGGGGTCGAAGAGGTTCGCCTTGCGGCATCCCTTGGAATCAGTGATTTTGGTGAAAACCGGGTCCAGGACGCGGTAGAAAAAGTAAAGACATTTCCTCAACTAAAGTGGCATTTTATTGGACATCTGCAAAGCAACAAGGTCAAAGATGTCCTACCTTATTACGTGATGATTCACTCACTTGATCGCCTTTCACTGGCTGGAGCGCTGCAGCGCTGGGCGGAGCGAATGGACAGGAAGGTAGAAGCCCTGGTACAGGTTAATGTATCCGGTGAAGAAAGCAAGTTTGGCCTTCTCCCGGAGGAACTTTCCGCGTTTCTAACCAAATTGAAATCATTTGACCGGCTGAATATTCGAGGATTGATGACCATGGCTCCATTTTTTGATGATCCTGAAGACACGCGGCCCTGTTTCAGGCTTCTTCGTCAACTGCGGGATGAGAGCGTCCGATCTGGATTTACACTGGCCGATCTTTCAATGGGGATGACCAATGATTATGTGGTTGCTGTGGAAGAGGGCGCCACAATAGTGAGAATCGGCAGCGCTCTTTTTGCTTAGAGTTATTCCGGCTTTTTGAGTGGTTCATATAGCGGCCTTTTTAAAAAACAAATCGGATTGATAACACTATTTACTTTTGAGAGAGGTGATCGTGATCAGACTATTGGCTGAAGGCTTGCTCGCATTTATTCAGATTTATTATTTCATCCTCCTGGCACGGATAATAATGTCCTGGTTCATGTTTGGTGCCGGTGGGAACCTTACCCTTTCTTCAATCTACCGTGTTGTTTACGGTTTGACGGAGCCTCTGCTGGCACCCATCCGCAGGATCATTCCTTCACCGCGGTTGGGAATGGGTTATCTTGATCTATCCCCGATTATTCTGCTGATTCTGCTGCGCCTGGCGCAGCAGCTCATTATCCGCTATTTTTATTTATAATTCCGGGAGGGTTTAAAATGGGTGTTGAATTTCTCCTTTCGGAAGGAGAGAAACAGTGGCTGCGGCAATTTGAACGCAGGCTAGATCAACTGGACGGCAGGGTATCCTTTACAACTTCGTTTCTTGATCCGCGACTGCTCGAACTCGCTGGAATAGTTTTGAAAAATAATCATGCCTGTTCCTATACAATCGGCGGCGGTTATCCTGAAGCGGAAAGAAATGTTATTCACCTCTTTCCTGTATCACGGCCGGGTGCCGCTCCACCGGTCAAAGCTGTTCTTGTGCAGGGAATAAAAGGCGAAACTGCTCTTGGGCATCGTGATATCCTGGGGGCAGTGCTGGGACTGGGCCTTCGCCGTGATCAGATCGGCGACATTGTGCACCTTGAAAAGGACGGAGTGGCAATCATGGTTCTGGAAACAAAAGCGGACTACATCGCCACCAACCTGGTTCGGGTTGGCCGGCAGGATGTAACTTGCAGTGTTATCGATCCAGGGGATCTGTCCCTGGCAGAAGAAAGCGGAAAAGAAATAAAGGGTACGGTGGCCAGCTTGAGGGCTGATGCTGTTTTATCGCTTGGGTTTGGCCTGTCAAGATCAAGGATGACTATGCTGATTAAAGGAGGGCTGGTTCGGGTAAATTGGAGACCGGTAAGCTCACCTTCATTGCAATTGAAGGAAGGCGATCATCTCTCACTGAAGGGAAAAGGAAGAGTGTTGCTTGAAAAAGTAGAAGGTGAAACACGAAGGGGTAGGCTGCATCTAAGCTTGAAAAGATATAGCTGAGGGAGCAGGAAAAGTGGCCATGCTGTCGAAGTCTGCCAACAAATATAATCAATTAATAAAGGGTAACAGGGAGGATAAATTATGTCCATCACACCGTTGGATATACAGGAAAAAGAATTTGAACGTTCATTCCGCGGTTATGATATGGAAGATGTGGATGATTTTCTGGATGAAGTGGCAGGAGATCTTGAAAAGTTGCTCAGGGAAAACGAGGAACTGAAAGAAGAGATCAACCGGCTGCTTGAAAAAAATAAGAATTATCATAAAATGGAAGAAACATTGCACAGTGCCATTGTTGTAGCTCAGGAAACCGCCGAAGAAGTAAAACAAAATGCTAAACGTGAGAGTGACCTGATCAAGCGGGAAGCGGAGAGAGAAGCCAAGCAGATCATCGAAGATGCCCGTTTCAGGGCCGGCCGGATCATGAGCGAACATGAAGAACTAATCAAGCAAGCTCAGATATTCAAAATGCGGTTTCGCTCTTTTGTCGAAGCTCAACTG
This sequence comes from Bacillota bacterium, assembly GCA_018400435.1. Lineage (GTDB taxonomy): Bacteria > Bacillota > Dethiobacteria > DTU022 > DTU022 > M55B129. The sequence continues at coordinate 22,083 of JAGYMW010000006.1, forward strand.
GCTACACTGGAGAAAGAAGAATGGCTTAGTGATGCTCCAGAGATTGAAGAGAAAGATGACGAGGTCCTTGAATTTGATCCCGGTCCTGTAAGCAATGAAAAACTTGATGATGAAACGGGCACGGAAGACGAAAAAGAAAATGATTTCGGGATTCGGTATGATCTTGACCCGGATGACTATCCCGAAACAGATAAAGATCCTGAATTTTAAGTATTGCAGTAAAGCAATATCAGTTTAAATTAAACTGTTTACGAAATGCAGGTATTGATTTTAGCGGTTATCCGTGTTAAAATCTGGAGCAAATGCTGTGAATGGGACACGAAAGCGGTACCTGTGCTTACCCAGAGAGCCGGTTTAAGGTGGGAGTCCGGTTGAGCCGACCGTTGAAGATCACCCGGGAGCAGCCGCGCCAAATTTCCGGAAAGAAAGAGTAGACGCGGACGGTAGCCGTCGTTATTGGCATTCGGAAGGAGCCTTGTTTTTAATTGGGCACGAGGGTGGTACCGCGGGATATATCTCGCCCCTGCAGGGGCGGGTTTTTTTATGATTATTGGCTATGCTGCCGGAGGAAGAGAAATTTTGTATTATCAACTGGAGGAGAAAATTTATGGATTACCGGGACACATTAAACTTACCACAGACTGATTTCCCAATGCGAGCCAACCTGCCGAATAGAGAACCGGAAATGCTCGAACGATGGGCTAAAATGGATATCAATAAAATGGCGAGAGATAAGCGCCGTGAGGCGCCGAACTATATTCTTCATGACGGGCCTCCCTATGCCAATGGTAGCATTCATATGGGAACAGCTCTGAATAAAGTGCTCAAGGATATTATCAACAAGTACAAAACTATGTGCGGCTTTGATTGTCCTTATGTGCCGGGTTGGGATACTCATGGGTTACCTATAGAGCACCAGATTATCAAGACTAACAAGGTGAACAGGAAAGAAATTTCCGATATTGAATTTCGCCAAATGTGTCGTGACTATGCCCTGAAATATGTCGACATCCAGAGAGAACAATTTAAGAGACTGGGCGTTCGCGGCGACTGGGATAACCCTTACCTGACTCTGAAGCCGGCTTTTGAAGGACGGCAGATCAAGATATTTGGCGCTATGGCTGAACGCGGTTATATATACAAGGGTATGAGACCTGTATACTGGTGCGCAAACTGTGAAACCGCTCTGGCGGAGGCAGAAATTGAATATGGCAATAAAATATCTGACGCTATTTATGTTAAGTTCCCGCTGGTTGATGACCGGGGTCTTCTGGGCGGAGTTGAGAATCGATACTGCCTGATTTGGACTACTACAGCATGGACGATTCCGGCCAACCTGGCTATAGCTGTCCATAATGATTTCGAGTATGTCCTTGTTGACGCCGGTGATGAACAGTACCTGCTGGCTGAAGAACTTCTTGGAGAAGTTTCAGCTAAAGTTGGTGCTGAGAAACCCTGGATGGTTTTAAAGCGCTTCCGCGGCAGTGAACTTACAGGCATGCGTTGTCGCCATCCCCTTTTTGATCGCGAATCAATTCTTCTTCACGGGGACCATGTCACCCTCGAGCAGGGCACGGGAATGGTGCACATTGCGCCGGGGCATGGTTACGAAGACTTTATTGTTGGACGGGAAAACGATCTGCCGATGCTGAGCCCTCTCAATGATCAGGGTATGTTTACTGATGAAGCAGGTCCCTATGCCGGAATGCATTATGAAAAGGGAGGACGGAAGGTCATCGAAGATCTGAGAGAAGCAGGCTTTCTCCTTAGTTCTGCCTCTTTTGAGCACCAGTACCCAAACTGCTGGCGCTGCAAAAAGCCTGTTCTCTACAGGGCAACCGAGCAGTGGTTTGCTTCTGTGGAAGGATTCCGGAAGGAAGCCCTGGAGGCGATCAAAAAAGTTAAATGGACACCTTCCTGGGGTGAAGAACGCATCTACAACATGGTGGCGGAAAGACAGGACTGGTGTATATCCCGACAGAGGGTATGGGGGGTGCCGATCCCGATCTTTTACTGCCTTTCATGTGGAAAACCAATTATCAATAAAGAAACCATTGCTGCGGTCAGCGAACTGTTTACCCACGAAGGTTCTGACGCCTGGTTTGCGCGTGAAGCTAAAGAGATACTACCGGATGGGTTCAGCTGTCCTCACTGTGGCCATGATCAGTTTCGCAAAGAAAAGGATACCATGGATGTGTGGTTTGACTCCGGTTCAAGTCACGATGCAGTATTAGAAACCCGCCCTGATTTACGGTGGCCCGCCGATCTTTACCTTGAAGGCAGCGACCAGTATCGCGGCTGGTTCCATTCATCGCTGCTTACTGCGGTGGCGACCAGGGGCGAGCCGCCTTATAAAGCGGTTCTCAGCCACGGCTGGGTTGTTGACGGAGAAGGTAAAAAAATGTCAAAATCGCTGGGCAATGTCATTGCTCCGGAACAAATTATTAAGCGCTACGGGGCAGATATCCTGCGGTTGTGGGTATCTTCAGCTGATTTCACCAGTGATGTTCACCTGTCTGAAAACATTCTGAAACAGCTGATTGAAGTTTATCGCAAAATCCGCAACACGGTCCGTTTTCTGCTGGGAAGTTGCCGGGATTTTGATCCGGCCGTCCACACTGTTGATTATGAAGATATGGAGGAGCTTGACCGCTGGGCTCTCGGCCGTCTGGGTAGCCTAATTAAAAAGGTAACCCGTTATTATGAGAACTATGAATATCACCAATTTTTCCATGCCGTCCACAATTTTTGCGTAGTGGACATGAGCAGTTTTTATCTTGATGTGCTAAAAGATCGTCTCTATTGCTCGGCTCCGGATGATCCGGACCGCCGTTCGGCACAAACTGTGCTTTCAATTATTCTTGAACATCTTGTTTTGCTGATGGCTCCGATTCTGACTTTTACCGCGGAGGAGATATGGCAACATCTGCCCGGGAAGCGACCGGAGAGCGTGCAGCTGGCCGACTGGCCGGAGCCGGATCCGATCTGGGAAGACGGTGAGCTGGCAGAACGTTGGGAGATTCTACTGGCTGTTCGTGATGAAGTGACCAGGTCTCTTGAACAGGCCCGCAAAGATAAGATCATCGGCGGTTCGCTGGAAGCATCAGTTGAGATCTGGGTTGAGCCGCAGGCCTATGATCTCCTGAAGCAGTACAATGATTTTTTAGCTGAACTCTTTATTGTATCCAGAGCCAGCCTGGCTGGGAAAAGTGAAGATGCCCCGGCTAAAGCAGTTGAAGGGCTGCGTTTTCCGGTAAAAATCAGAATAAAAAAAGCTGGCGGGCATAAATGCCCTCGCTGTTGGATTTATACTGATTCGGAAGGGGAACTTTGCTCACGCTGCCGGAAAGTGGTTGACGGCCTTTAATTTTCGCTGTCATTATTTGCCGGGCTGTGTTAAAATAGGAAACGCTAACGAGAGGATTCAAAAATGTTCAAATTGACCTCAAAATGCCAATAAATGAAGTTATCCGGCGGTACAACAACAGTTTAGGAATGTTTTTCCGCTGTTGATCTCAGTACTGCAAGGAAAGAATAAGAGAACCAACAGGTATGATGCCTAAACCGGGGGAGGGAGGGAAATTTGAGCCTTATCTTGATTGCAGCTGTTGTTATTGTTTTGGACCAGCTGAGCAAATACATGATCGCCAGCTCCATGAAGATGGGGCAGTCCATTACAGTGATCGAAAATTTTTTTTATATCACCTATGTTCGCAATCCAGGGGCAGCTTTCGGTATGTTTCCCTATCAGACAGTATTTTTTGTCGTGATCACCGTCATCGTGGTCCTGGTAATAATCTATTATTATCGCCTCCTAACAAAGGGACATCGTTGGCTGCGTGTGGCCCTTGCCCTGCAGCTGGGCGGTGCCCTGGGTAACCTGATCGATCGCGTTAGAGGGGGGTATGTGACTGACTTCCTTAATTTTACAGTATGGCCGCCGGTTTTTAATCTGGCTGATTCGGCAATCGTTATCGGCATTGCCTTTTTCGTGATCGCTTTTTGGCGCGACAGCAATTCGATAAAAGAGCTTGAGAGGAGCTAAGTTAATGTATCCTGAGTTGTTCACCATTGGTAATTTAACCATTCATTCATATGGATTAATGATTTCCCTGGCTGTTCTTGTAGCGGTAATGGCAGTTTACAGGGAAGCGCCGCGGGAAAATATTAACCCCGATCACGTTCTGGAAGCTGTAATTGTTGCCGCTCTGACGGGACTGATCGGGGCGCGCCTTCTTTATATGCTGCTGAACTGGGATTATTACAGCGGGCGGTTTATCAGCTCCTTTTTTGTTCAGTTCGAAGGGCTCTCTTTTTACGGTGCTTTTTTTGGCGGCACTCTTGCCCTATTTTTCTGGAGTTATTATCGTAAGATCGGTTTTTTGAAGATGGCTGATTTACTTGCTCCATACCTGGCTCTCGGATATGCTATTGGCAGGGTGGGGTGTTTCCTCAATGGTTGTTGTTACGGTAAGGAATCTACTGTTCCCTGGGCTTTGCCCATCAGGATTGGCGATCCTGTCCTGCGTCACCCGGTTCAGCTGTACGCAATTGTCCTGGCAGTGATCATTTTTATCATTCTCAAGCGTATCCGGCCCCGGAGGCCTTTTGTCGGGTTCCAATTTATTTTTCTGTTTACTCTTTATGGTACCTTGCGTTTTACCACCGAATTTTTCCGCTTTGGCGAAATCGGCCTGCTCGGTTTAACTTTAGCACAGTGGTTCAGCCTGGGGCTGATTGTTGTTTCGCTGTCTGCTATTGCTCTCTTCAATTACTTTCAGCCGAAGGGAAAAGAACCGAAAAAAAGTAAGAAAAAACGAAAGGCTGCCCAAAAATGAGCGGTGCTGAAGGACCACAAACTTTTTTCACCGTTTCTGCCGAAAGTGAAGGAGTGCGCCTTGATCGTCTTCTTACCTTGATGATCGACAATCTTTCCCGTAGCAGGGCTCAAAGGTTGATTGCAGAGGGCATGGTGCACATTGATGGAGAGGCCTGTCGAGAAAAGAAATATTGTCCCCGGGAGAGATCGCGGGTTACGGTGATTATCCCTCCACTGGAAAAGATGACAGTCGAGCCGGAAGCAATACGGCTCGATATTGTTTATGAAGATAAAGAACTTCTGGTTGTCAACAAACCACGGGGTATGGTGGTCCATCCGGCGCCTGGCCACAGCCGGGGCACCCTGGTTAATGCTCTTCTTGCTCACTGCAAGGATCTTTCGGGAATCGGTGGGGTCATGCGGCCGGGCATTGTGCATCGCCTGGATAAGGATACTTCCGGGCTGCTGCTGGTGGCCAAAAATGATTACAGCCATCGTTCACTTTCAACCCAGTTGAAAGCAAGGAAGGTAAGCCGGGAATATATTGCCCTGGTTATCGGCACGGTAAAGCCGGAGAAAGGGCGAATTGACGCTCCTGTGGGGCGCCATCCTGTTCACCGTCAGAAAATGGCCGTTGTAGAAGGCGGTAGGAGAGCAGTAACCAGTTACCGGGTCCTGAAGTATTATAACGGCTACACCCTGCTTTTTCTCAAGCTGGAAACAGGTCGCACTCACCAGATCAGGGTTCACCTTGCTCATATCGGTTATCCGGTGGTTGGCGATCCCGTTTATGCCCTATCAAAGGGTCGTGATCTGCCTCCCGAACTGGATGTTCCGCAAGCCCTTCATGCCCGGCGGATCAGCTTCATACATCCTCGTTCCGGCCTCATGATGACCTTTTCCGTTCCCCTGCCGCCGGAATTTAAAAAAGGCCTGATTTTGCTGCGGGAGCAGGCTGGCTCTTCCTGATCCGGACGATATGCATTATACTGTTCTGTCATCCCAGATTGAACCGTTCACGGAAGGTTTTATCACGTGGATTGACGGTGATTGTTTCGTAATTCTCGTAGAAGACAGCTCCTGGTTTGCCGCCCGGCCGGCGGCGGACATGGCGAATTTCGGTGTAGTCTACCTCGATTACCCCGCTTTCTTGACCTTTGCTGAAATAGGCAGCCAGGAAAGCCGCTTCTTCAAGATCTTCCTGCGGCGGCGGATAGGAAACTTCTTTCAGGATGACGTGGCTGCCGGGCAAAGCCCGCACGTGAAACCAGGTGTCATGGCGAACAGCCGATTTAAAAGTGATATAATCATTTTGACGGTTATTTCTGCCTACCATAATGGTCCGGCCGCCGGTCGTTTTGAAGACAAGAGGCTGAGGTTTTTCCAGGCTTTTGCTGCGGGTTTTAGTTTTTTTCTTTTTCTTAAGGTAGCCGGATTCCAGAAGTTCCTCCCGAATTTCTTCAAGCGAAGTCCCGGTGGTTCTGTCAATTGTATAGATGAGGTCCCGGCAATATTCCATCTCGTTCCTGGTTTTTCTGATCTGCTTCTGAATTTTTTTGAAGCCCTGCCGGGCTTTGCGATAGCGGCGAAAATAACGCTGGGCATTGGCTACGGCCGACAGGGACGGATCGAGTGGTATGACGATTTCTCTGTCCGTTTCGTAAAGATGGGGCAGAACCGTCTCAACTGACCCGACGGTGACCCGATCTCCGTAAGTGAGAAGGGTTTCACCATAAAGACGGTATTCAGAGGCCCTGGTGGAAGCGGAAAGTTCCTTTTTTTGCTGGTGCAGCTTATTTTTCAGGATGGCCAGCCTTTTTTCAACGGCGCCGGATAGTTGCTTTCTCCATTGGTTTTGCTGCTCTTCGCAGATCTGTTTTTGATAGATTTCATCGAGCATCTCGTTGAAACTGCCATATTCGATTTGCCGGTATTCCTGCAGGTGAGTCAGTGGAGTTGCTGCATAGAGGGCTCGTTCGGGAAGGTAGACGGGCTTGAGGGCGGCGGGACCGTTTTCCTGAAAAAGGTTTTCTATTTCGTGATGGAGCTGTTCAGAAAGGGACATCGATTCTTTGTTTTTTCCCCTGAGCCGGTAAGCCAGTTCATCGGCCAAAACCGGGCTGATGCCCATAATCCTACCGTTGATCAGGGCAGACAGATGGTCGCTATTATTCAATTCATTCTCGAGGGCGGCATGGAGGTCCCTGGCTGACATCTCCAGGGGATTTAATTTGCCCTGCGGGGAGGGGACCGGCCGGTAAGACTCGCCGGGGAAAACGGGTCTAATGGGATTCCTCTCTGCAGAAGCGGTTTTTAGCGCTCCGAGAATGGTATTTTTATCATCCAAAAGAATCAGGTTGCTGCGCCGGCCCATAATTTCCGCCATCAATTTTACAGGAGGAATACCCGCTGGAGGGGAAAGGGTTATGGTCAGTATTCTTTCCGTGGGTGGGTTGTCCAGCTTTTTGATTCGCCCTCCGATAAGGTACTTGCGCAACAGCATGCAAAATGAAGAGGGGTGAGATTTCCCTTTTTTGCGCTGTTTGGTCAGGTGAATACGAGCATGGGCAGGATTTACTGAAAGCAGGAGATTGATCTGCCTGCTGAGGTGATAAAAATGAATTACTATTTCCAGATCGTCCGGTTCAAAAACATTCTGGATCAGGGCGCCGGGTAGGACATCCTGCAGCTCATCAGTAACCGCTTTCATTGTTAAGGCGTCATATGGCATCGCGTTATCCACTCCCGGCCTCAAGTATAATTCTTCAGGCTCAGGAAGGCAACCGTTGGGTTTCATTTACAGCTTGAGATTGGCCCGATTTGATGTTAAGATTAACGCAGTTAAAAATAAGTCCCGGGAGATAAAACAATGATTAAAAGCATGACCGGATACGGAAGAGGATGTGGTAGTGCCAGTGGGTTTGTTTTTTTGGCGGAGTTGAGATCAGTTAATCACCGCTATGCCGATCTGGTCCTTCGGCTGCCCCGTGAGCTGTATTTCCTTGAGGATCAGATTCGCCGCCTGCTTTTGACTGATATTAAAAGAGGGCGGGTGGAAGTATCCCTCAGTTTGAATGAGACGCCCGCCGGTATGCGCCAGGTCGGGGTTAATTATGATCTGGCCGAGGATTATTACAGGGCTTTGCGAAAAATGACGGAACGCCTGAAGCTTCTTGAAGAAGTCAAACTGGTTCACCTTTTGCAAATGCCTGAGCTTTTTAAGCCGGCTGCCCTGGAGTTGACTGAAGAGCAGGTCTGGCCGGCTGTTAGTGAGGCGCTGCGTGAAGCATTGGATCAGCTACTGGGACAGCGGCAGGCTGAAGGAGAAAATCTTTACCGCGATCTTTCTGCCAGATGCGACAGCCTTGCCGAACTGGCAGCAGTGGCGACTGAAAGAGCGGAAGAAGCAAAGGAAGAGTGCCGTAGCCGAATGTATGAAAAATTTCAGGAACTACTCAGCGGAAATTTTGAAGAAACCCGATTGTTGATGGAATGTGCGATGCTTGTTGAAAGAATGGGTGTAGATGAAGAACTGGTTCGACTGAAAAGTCATATTGAAGCATTTCGGACTGCCCTGGAAGATAGTGAACCGACGGGACGAAAACTTGATTTCATTGCCCAGGAAATGTTTCGTGAGGTGAATACTATTGGTTCAAAAGCAGGCGATTATAAACTAACCAGCATCGTCGTCGATCTGAAAGCTGAACTGGAAAAAATTCGAGAGCAAATTCAGAACCTGGAGTAGAGGCAAAGGGGGTTTGACAATGTCAACAAGGCTGATCAACATCGGGTTCGGCAATATCGTTTCCGCGGGGCGGATTATCGCTATTGTCAGCCCGGAATCGGCACCGATTAAAAGAGTAATCACTGAAGCACGTGAGAGGGGTATCCTGATTGATGCGACCTACGGCCGCCGTACCAGGGCGGTAATTGTTGCCGACAGCGGACATATTATTCTTTCTGCTGTCCAGCCGGAAACCGTCAAGCACCGCCTTCAGGCTAAAGGAAACAGTGTTGAAGGCGAGGATCTGGAATAAACAACGGGAGGACCTGATGGCCGAAGGAATCTTACTGATAATATCCGGCCCTTCCGGAGTAGGCAAGGGAACGGTCTGCCGCAGGTTGTTGGAAATACGTAAGGAGCTTGAAGTATCGGTTTCTTCTACTACCAGACCGCCGCGGCCGGGGGAAATAGAAGGGCGGGAATATATATTCACCGACAGGGACAGCTTTGAAGCGATGATCAACAAAGGCGCTTTTCTTGAATGGGCTGTTGTGCACGGATATTATTATGGAACACGCCGGATGGTTGTTGAGGAAGCTTTATCTCACGGCGAAGATTTGATTTTGGAGATAGACGTTCAGGGCGCAGCCCAGGTAAGGATGAAAATGCCCGAGGCCGTTTCGGTTTTTCTCGCTCCGCCATCGATCAAAATTCTGGAAAAAAGAATCGACGGTCGGGGGACGGAAGATGCACAGCGCATCAAGGATCGCCTGGTTACCGCCCGCCGGGAAATGAAAGTTTATCATCGTTATGATTACGTAGTAGTCAATAATACAGTGGAAAAAGCAGCTTCCCTGATCAATTCCATCATTGATGTCGAGAAGTGCAAAGTCAGTCGGGGAGCCCGGCCGCCGGACACAGGAGGTGATTCCTAATGATTTATCCTTCAGTAGATGATCTTTTAACGAAAGTTGACAGCAAGTATACCCTGGTAATCGCCGCTGCTAAAAGAGCTCGCCAGCTTCGCAACGGTAGCAAAAAAACGATCAAAATAGATTACCGGAAGGATGTAACTACTGCCCTTTATGAAATTGAAGCCGGCAATATTGAATATGAGCGCATCCGGGATAGTATCAAATAGGAGTGTTTCCATTGCAAAAAATAGTTTTAGGAGTTACCGGGGGCATTGCCGCCTATAAAACGGCGGAACTGGCGAGAATATTTATCCGCAGTGGAGTAGAAGTGCAGGTGGTGATGACAGAAGCGGCTTCCCGTTTTGTTAATCCTCTCACTTTCACAACTCTGACGGGGAACCCGGTTCATTTTCAGATGTATGATGGGCAGTCAACCGGGATTCGTCATATTGATCTTTCGGAAGGGGCCGATGCGATGATCATTGCTCCGGCTACAGCGAATACAATTGCCAAAATGGCTACCGGTCTGGCTGATAATCTTTTAACAACCCTTTTCCTGGCCACTCTCTGTCCTGTAATTATAGCCCCCTCGATGAACGTAAAGATGTTTGAGCATAAGACTGTCCAGAATAATTTACAGGTTCTGCGTTCCAGAGGCTGCCATATTCTTGAACCAAATGCCGGCGAGCTGGCCTGCGGTGAATACGGCCGCGGGAGAATGCCTGAACCGCAGGAAATCTTTGATTTTACACGGTTGCTTTTAACACCAAAAGATTTTGCGGGGATTAAAGCGCTTGTTACAGCAGGGCCGACCCGGGAGCACCTTGACCCGGTACGCTACATCAGCAATCCATCGACCGGGCTAATGGGATATGCTCTGGCCCGGGCCCTTAGCGAAAGAGGAGCGGAAGTCGTTTTAATCAGCGGTCCGACCCATCTGACGTCCCCGCCTGGTGTAAAAAAAGTGGCTATAACCTCGGCCGATGAAATGTATGAAGAAGTTTTCAAATATTACAATGATTGCCGGTTGATTATAAAAGCGGCTGCCGTATCCGATTTTCGGCCGTTATCTGAAGCGGAGCAAAAAGTGAAAAAGCATGATGCATCTCTTAGCCTTGAATTGGCGGCCAACCGTGATATTCTCAAGGACCTGGGGCAGAATAAAGACAACCGAATCCTGATTGGTTTTGCTGCTGAAACTGAGAATGCCACAGAGAATGCCCGGGATAAATTGATAAAAAAGAATCTCGATCTGATTGTCATAAACGACTTAACTGAACCGGGCGCCGGTTTCGCTGTGACTACAAACAGGGTTTCCATTATCGGTCGGGAAGGGGCCGTTGAGAGGTTGCCCTTGATGGAGAAAGAAACAGTGGCTCACGAAATCCTTAATCGGGTCGTTTTGCTTTTATAAAACAAGCTCCAGCAGCCGGGGAGTGATGAACATTTCAATGAGGGCGGCTGCAATCAACATGATGACAACCAGCGGCAGTATCGATATAGTTTCCTTCCAGATGAAACGATAACTTTCAGAACGAGTTTTGCCGGGCAGTGGTGAAGCAATACAGTGGTAACCAAATTTCAGGCCCAGCCCGGAGCAGATGAAAAAGGCGGACAGTTCAAAAATACCGTGCGGCAGAATACCGAAGCCGAGCATGTAAAGTAAATTAGCGCCTTCCCGGGCAGCCATTGAGAGGGCCGATCCCAGCAGGGCCCCGTTTATTCCGAGCGTAATTAACGGCGAGATACCAGCTGCTGCTCCCAGCAGAAGCATCTGGGCCATTGTGATCATGTTGTTCATGAAAACCAGGGCAGCACCGAGCATGGGATTGACTTCGAGGATGTCAGCGAAAACAGAGAGCATATCGTCCAGGACAAGATTTGGTATTTCTTCATCAACCGGTTCAGAAAAAGCGATGCTACCGGCGAATATAATGACGCAGATGATAAAAACAGCAGCGGCCATCAGGAACCAGTTGCGGTTATTATTAATTACCTGTCCGGGCGTGAAAAAAAGCTTCATAACAGACAACCTCATTCCTCATAATCAAAACAGTAGGATCGTTTTTTTTCAACAGTAAATGGTTTGCCATGACCGGCCTCGAAAGCTGTTATTATCTTACCAGAAGAATACAAAGGGGTAAACAGATGAATCGCTATGCCGAGATATTGATCGATATGATCAGCAATGCTGTGGACCGCCCCTTTCACTACCGGATCTTCCCCGAATTTAGTAATAGTATAAAACCGGGTATGCAGGTCACCGTTCCCTTCGGCAGCCGCAGCTGTCAAGGTTATGTTTTAAGGGTTCTGGATCATACTCCTGTCGAAAAGCTGCGCGATATAACCGCAGTAGTTGATCCGGAACCTCTGCTGACAGCTGAACAGCTGGCTTTGATCCACTGGTTGGCAATGCGTTATTACTGCCGTAAAATTGATGCACTCCATGCTCTTTTGCCCGCTTCCTTCCGCCGCGGTGGAAGCCCTTTTAAAGTAGAAGTGCTGGAACTGGTTCATCAGGCCTGCGAAGCTAACCTGAACAGGGCACCGGTCCAGCAAAAGGCAGTTCGGTTGCTGAAGGAAAAAGGCCCCCTGCAGCGCAGGGAGCTGATCCGCCTGGGTATAAGCGCTGCTGTAATTTGCAGCCTGGAAAAAAAGAATCTGATTCGCAAAAACAGGGTGCTTTCTATTCCTCAGCGAAGAACAACAGAAAAAAAACCCACCACACCTCGCCTTCTCAGTGAAGCGCAGGCTGAATGTTTTAACCGGGTCTGCAGGGCAATCGATAATCCCCAGCCGCAGCGTATTTTATTGCACGGAATCACAGCCAGCGGGAAAACTGAAATCTACTTACAGGGTATTGCCCGCTGTCTTGAACTGGGAAAGACAGCTTTGATTCTGGTGCCGGAGATATCACTCACTCCTCAGATGATTGAACATTTTGAAGGTAGATTTCCCGGGCGGGTAGCAGTACTGCACAGCCGTATCAGGGGAGCAGAGAAGAATCGCCAGTGGCAGATGATCTTGAGCGGAGAAGCGCGGGTTGTCCTGGGTGCGCGTTCGGCTATTTTTGCTCCCCTTAACGATATCGGCCTGATTGTCATTGACGAAGAGCATGAAACGACTTACAAACAGGAAGAAGCTCCACGGTATCATGCCCGAGATGTGGCCTGGTGGAGAGCACGCCGTCACCGGGCTGTGCTTTTGCTGGGTAGTGCTACTCCTTCTCTCGAAAGTTACTACCAGGCATCTATCGGTAATACTCAGCTTCTGTCCATGAAAGAAAGGGTGACTCCTACTCAACTTCCGCCGGTAACGGTGGTCGACATGCGGCGTGAACTTAAAGAAGGACACCGACACATTTTCAGCAGGGTGCTCCTCAGGGAACTGGAAGGCGTCCTTGAGCGTGATGAACAGGCGCTGCTTTTTATTAATAGAAGAGGATTTGCCGGTTTTGTCCTTTGCCGTGAATGTGGTTTTGTGGTACGCTGCCCTTCATGCGATGTTTCCATGACTCTCCACCTGGACAGTGGGACGATGCGCTGCCATTACTGCGGTCATGAACAGGAGGTTCCTCAAACCTGTCCTCAGTGCGGCGGACATAAAATACGTTATTTCAGTGCCGGAACCCAGCGTGTTGAAGAAGAAATGAAAAAGTTGTATCCTGATGTTTCCTTGATCCGTATGGACAGTGATACCACGGGCAGCCGAAATGCTCATAATTATTTTTACCGCCATTTCCGAGAAGGGAAAGCCAGTATTCTGATCGGTACCCAGATGATAGCCAAGGGCCTTGATTTTCCCAATGTAACACTGGTCGGGGTGGTGGCTGCTGATACTGCTCTTAATTTGCCCGATTTCAGGGCGCCGGAGCGCACTTTTCAACTTATAACCCAGGTTGCCGGCCGGACAGCCCGCGGACCGCGGGGCGGAAAAGTAATTGTACAAACTTACCACCCTTCTCATTACAGCATCAGGGCTGCCGCAGCCCATGATTATAATGCTTTTTTCGAGGAAGAAATTGAAAAAAGGCGCATGCTTGGCTATCCTCCATTTGCCGACATGATCAGGTTCCTTTTCAGCGGAGAAGAGGAAGAAACAGTGATGGCAGCAGCAGCATGGTTTACTGAACAGCTTTCCTTGCTGGGGCTGCCGGGTGAACTGTTGGGTCCAGCCCCCGCATCCCTTTATCGCATCAAGGGTTTTTATCGCATCCAGACTATTCTCCGGGGAGATAATCTTGTTCCCTATGCACCGCGGATCCGAAAAATTATGCAGGAATATCATAGCCGTAAACCGGTTTGGCCGGTGCGCCTGGCGGTAGATTTTAATCCACAGGTAGTGCTATAATAATCAAGAGGTGATTACAGTGGCCCTTAGAAATATATTAACCGACAACCACCCGGTCCTGCGGACCAGGGCGCAGGAAGTAAAAAAAATTAACAGTGTCGTTTTGCGGCTGCTCGATGATATGATCGAAACAATGAAAGAGTCCAGGGGAGTGGGGCTGGCGGCTAACCAGGTGGGCGTTTCAAAACGAATAATCCTGGCGGTAGACAGTGTGGACGAAGAAGAAAAGATCATGGAGCTCATTAATCCTGTTTGTGAAAACAAAGAGGGAGAAAATATAGGTATGGAAGGATGTCTCAGTGTTCCCGGTTGCTATGGAGAAGTACCGCGAGCTGAAAAAGTGATTGTCACAGCTATGGACCGGGCGGGCAAAAAATTCCGGCTCGAAGCGGAAGGATTTCTGGCCCGTATTCTCCAGCATGAAATGGATCACCTTGATGGGATACTATTTACCGATAAAGCGACACGCATTCTGGATCCCGAGGAACTGCAAAGCGAGGAACAGATTTGAAACAGCTTAAAATTGTTTTTATGGGTACCCCCGACTTTGCCCTGCCTTCCCTCAATCTGCTTAATCTTTCGACTCACAGCCTGGCGGCTGTTGTGACAGCCCCCGACCGCCCTGCTGGAAGAGGGCACAATCTTCTCCCATCTCCGGTAAAAAAGTGGGTTCAGAAAAACGAAGTTGATCTGTATCAGCCGGGAAAATCGGGTGATAGCTTTTTTTATGCCCGCCTTGAGCAAATAGACCCCGATTTAATTATCACTGTTGCCTATGGGAAATGGCTCCCGCAGTCGATTCTTTCTTTGCCTCCCCTTGGCTGTATCAATTTGCACGCTTCTTATCTCCCCGATTACCGGGGAGCTGCTCCCATCCACCGGGCTGTTATGGAAGGAGCCTCCTGCAGCGGCGTATCGGTAATCGAGATGACTGCCGAACTTGATGCGGGTGATATTATTATGCAGGAGAAAGAAACCATTTCTCCTTACGACACAGCAGGCATGCTGCATGACCGCCTGGCGGTGAGAGGGGCCTCCCTGTTGGTTAAGGCTGTCCAGGCTATTGCTGAAGGGCAGGCTCGCAAACGACCCCAGGATCATGCCCGGGCGTCATATGCCCGGCCTCTAACCAAAGACGACGAAGTAATTGACTGGAACCGCAGCCCGGGTGAACTTTATAACCAAATCCGGGGTCTGAATCCCGTACCTGGAGCCCATACTTTTTTTAAAGGCAAACGTCTGAAAGTACTTCGGGCGGCTTATCCTGACTCGGAAAACGTGGCTGAGGGAAAAGCGCTGCCGGGGACCGTTATCGCCGTGGGAGAAGAATCTTTGACGGTGGCAGCCGGCAAAAACATGCTGACACTGTTTGATCTTCAACCGGCCGGTAAAAAACCGATGAATGCCGCTTCTTTCTGCTGTGGATATCGCATCGAACCGGGAGATTGTCTCGGCGGAGAACAGGAATGAGCAAAAAAAGAGAAAAGCCCGCCTGCAGTGCGCGAGAAGCAGCTTTAAAGGCGCTGGTCAGGTTTGAGCGGGATCAGGCTTACCTGAACCTGGTTCTGCCTGCCCTGGTTCGCGGGTACTCTGAAAAAGAACGTTCTCTGGCTAAAGAGCTGGCAGCAGGCACCGTGCAACGGCTCAACACTTTAGACTGGGCCCTGCAGCTTTATCTGAAACATCCCCTTGAAAAAATGACTCCCTGGATTCGTAATTTGCTGCGTTTAAGTGCCTACCAGCTTCTTTATCTTGATCGGGTTCCGCGATACGCTGCAGTTGACCGGGCAGTACACCTGGCCGGGCGTTACGGGCACCGCGGTGTGGCTGGCCTGGTAAATGCTGTTCTGAGACGGTTGAGCCGTGAAGCAACTGCTCTGCCCTGGCCGGACAGCCATCAGCAGCCAGTTGAATACCTGTGCCTGAAAGAAAGTCATCCCCGCTGGCTGGTGAATAAAGCCTTCAAGCGGTGGGGGTTTAACGAAACTGAAGCCTGGTGTAAGGCCAACAACCGGAAACCCGCCCTGTCAATACGCCGCAATAATGTGCAAATATCCGAAAACGATTTAATTGACTTGCTTGGAAAAGAATTAGTCGAAGCCGTAAAAAGCCCGGTTGTTCCCGGAATGCTGAGAATAAGCGGCGGGGTGAATCCTGCCCGGACGGACTCTTTCCGGGAGGGGTTGTTTTCCATCCAGGGAGAAAGCTCATCCCTGGTTGTTCCCTTGCTTGAACCGCAACCTCATGATAAAATTATCGATCTTTGCAGTGCTCCCGGTGGCAAGACTACCCATCTGGCCGAGCTAATGAATGATCAGGGTTTAATTTATGCAATTGATCTTCATAAACAGCGCCTGCAAATGGTGGAACAAGCTGCCCGGCGGCTTCGTTTGCAGAGCATCAGAACCCTGGAAGCAGACGGCCGCAAGATTGGTATCCTGGATCTCCCGGTTCCGTCGGCTGTCCTGGTCGATGCTCCCTGCACCGGCCTTGGAGTGATCAGGCGCCTGCCGGAAATAAAATGGCGTCGAACAGCCGGAGATCCTTTCCGAATGCAGAAACTGCAGCTACAGCTTCTTAATGCCGCTGCCGGTATTTTGCCGGTGGGTGGGAAGCTGCTTTATTCTGTCTGCAGCAGTGAACCGGAAGAGGGTATCAAGGTTATGGAGAGATTTTCAGCAGATCATCCTTATTTTCGTCTTGAAGAATGTGTTCCTCTACTTCCCTCTGCCCTGCAGAAAAACCAGGATAATCTTTGTACTGTTTCTTTGTTACCGCACCATCATGATACAGATGGTTTTTACATGGCTCTCTGGACCAGGAAAGGCTGATTCTTGCCTGCTTTACCACTTTTTGCTATACTGAACTAGAAATTATTAAATGTCAGCAGGCAGGGGGAATACCGCCCGTGCAAATATCAGGGGTGACCAACATAGGTCGGGAGCGGGTGCGCAATGAAGACAGCTGCTTCGCGGTGAGCGACGAAAAAAAAGCGCTGCTCGTTGTCGCCGATGGGATGGGAGGACACCAGGCCGGGAATGTGGCCAGCTCGCTTGCTGTTACCACTGCAGAAAAGTTCTGGCAGAACATTGACGGACGCGAATTACCGGACAGGGAGAAGACAAGGCAAATGGTAAAAGATCTTATCTATGAAGCCAATGATCTTATTCTAGCCGAAGCTGCCTGTTCAAGCACAAAAAGAGGTATGGGAACGACCATAACCACTGTGCTGTTGTCAGGACAGAACATAATCATTGGCCATGTTGGCGACAGCCGGGCTTACTTGATCAACAAGGGCAACATCAGGCTTTTAACCAAAGATCATTCTCTCATTGAAAAGTTGATTGCTTCCGGTGAGGTTAAGCCGGAAGATGCTCTTAACCATCCCCAGCGTCATATTCTCACCCGGGCCCTGGGAGTGGAACGAAATCTGGAGGTTGACGTGCTGGAGATGGAGGTTGAGGAAGGAGCAGTTATTCTTCTCTGTACGGATGGTCTGACCAACCTTGTTAAGGATCAGGAAATTTTGACAGCCTCAACAGCCGTATCAGATCCGCAGCTGCTGACGGAGAAATTGATAGAAATGGCCAACGAACGGGGCGGATATGACAATATCACCGTTGTGATAGCTTCAGGTATTGGGGGTCCGAATGATTGATGGTGGGTAAAATATTGGCAGGACGTTATGAGTTGATCGAAAAAATTGCCGAAGGAGGAATGGCCAGAGTTTACCGGGGCCGCGATCTTCTCCTGAAGAGGACAATTGCCATAAAAGTGCTTAAAGATCAGATGACTGGCGATGCTGCATTTATTCGCCGTTTTGAACGCGAAGCCCAATCTGCCGCCGCCCTTTCCCATCCGCATATTGTCAATATTTACGACGTGGGGGAAGAAAATGGCATCTATTTTATGGTTATGGAATATGTGGATGGCCGGAATCTGAAAGATTATATCAGGGAAAAGGGGCGTCTTCCGGTTGAAGAAGCGATGCACATTGCATCCCAGATTGCTGAAGCACTGGAAGAAGCTCATGCGGCAGGCATGGTCCATCGAGATATAAAACCGCAGAATATCCTTTTTTCCAGGGATGGCAAAATAAAAGTAACCGACTTCGGAATTGCCATCGCCGGCGACGGGGTGACAGTAACGGTTGGCGATCAAATTGTCGGTTCAGTTCAGTATATTTCTCCGGAACAGGCCCGCGGAGGAATTGCCATCAAACAATCTGATCTTTATTCCCTGGGCATTGTCCTTTATGAAATGGTTACCAGTAAAGTTCCCTTTACGGGAGAGAGCCCTGTTGCCCTGGCGATGAAACATGTCCAGGAAGAAATTGTCCCTCCCCGGCGATTGGTTCCCGGCATACCAAGAGAATTGGAACAAATTATTCTCAAGGCGGTGCAAAAAGACACTGCCGAACGTTATACCAGCGCTTCAGAATTTCTCGAAGATCTGAGAATCGTGGGCAGAAAAGAGTCACCGAAGATTGCTCCGGCTCGTGCTTTCACGGGCGGCAACGACTATGATGATGATTTTATTATGCGTCCCTCCCACAAGCGGTCAAAGAGTGTTTTGTTAAATATGCGGATCCTGCGTAAACTGGTTAAACCGCTGCTCGCCCTTATTGTAATGGGTTTGCTCGTTTTTACGGCCTGGTTTTACATTGAAAATTATTTGACTGTTCCGGAAGTAAGCGTTCCCGAGGTTTATGATTTGAGCCAGAGCGAAGCGGTTAGAGTGTTAAAAGAATCCGGTTTGATGCCTAATGAAGAGATATTTTATGTTTATGATGATGAGATCGATGTAGGCAATGTGGTTAAAACTGATCCACCGGAAGGAAGAATAGTCCGTGAGGACAGGGTGGTCGATCTCTATGTGAGCAAGGGGCCTGAATTTATAGTTACTCCTTCCCTGACCGGCCGGACTGAACAGGAAGCAAGAGTAATTCTGCGTGATCTCAATTTATCCATGAGCGTGGTCAGGGAATACAATGATGATGTCTCCGAAGGGGTTATTTATCACCAGGTCCCGGGAGAATCCTTCCCCAGTTCGTCCGGAGATGAGGTAGTTGTCTATGTCAGTCAGGGGCGCGGTCCCTTTAAGCTGGCTGACCTGGTCGGTTACTCAGAGGAGGGAGCAATTGCCTATCTCAAGGAGAATGATCTGACCCCGGTGGTCCGTTTTCGATTTTCAGTTGGTTCAGCGGGATATGTGATTGACCAGATGCCCGAACCCGGGTCGGAAGTCCTGCCGGGCCAATCTGTTGATCTGGTTGTGGGACAATAGGAGGTTATATTTGCGTCAGGGTAAAATTTTTAAGGCAGCCGGTGGATTTTTTTCCCTTCGCGACGAAGAAGGTGTTGAATTTACCTGTCGTGCCAGGGGAATACTGAAGCGAAACCGGCATACGCTGATGGTCGGTGACGAAGTTATCTTTCAACCGGTTGCAGAGCCAAACTATGATTCAGCCGGTGAAGGGGTCATCGAAAAGGTTCTACCCCGGAGGAACAGTCTTCGCAGGCCTGCTGTCGTCAATGTTGATCAGCTGGCCGTTGTTTTTTCTATGAAGAATCCACCCTGCGATTGGCAGCTGGCCAGCAGACTGGCTGTTCTGGCTGAACAGGAAGGAATCCCTGTATTTTTCTGTTTTAATAAAGCAGACCTGATAACTGCAGACGAGCTCGAAGAGATTGATACTTTGCTTATGCCTTTCCCCTACACTTATATTCACACCAGTGCCCTGACCGGGGAAGGAATCGCGATGCTGAAAAATAACCTTGCCTGCCGTTGTTCCGTTTTTGCCGGTCCTTCGGGCGCAGGTAAATCGTCCCTTCTTAATGTTGTCCAGCCTGGATTAACCCTGAAGACCGGAACAATAAGTGAAAAAGTTGGCCGGGGTAAACATACTACACGCAGTGCCGAATTGCTTCCTCTCGATAAAGGGGGAACGGTTGTTGATACGCCCGGATTTACGAGGCTTAATTTTGTTGATCTGGAAGCGGGAGAGCTGGCTCATTATTTCCCCGAATTTGCAGATCTACGCAGCCGCTGCATTTTCCGCGACTGCCGGCACCTGGATGAGCCCGGCTGTGCTGTGCGGGAAAGTGTAGGCAAAAGCATTAATCCGCTGCGCTACGAGCATTATCGTTTTTTTATGGAAGAACTTAACAGGCAGGAGGTTTATTAATAATGACAATAAAAATAGCTCCATCTTTGCTCTCTGCAGATTTCAGCAGGCTGGGGGAAGAGGTTAAACGGGTTGAAGATAACGGAGCAGACTGGATTCACCTCGATGTAATGGACGGCCATTTCGTTCCTACCATAACAGTGGGTCCGCCGGTAGCTGCATCAATCAGAAAAGTGACCAACCTTTTTATTGATGCCCACCTGATGGTTAATAAGCCAGAAGAGCAGATTGAACAGTTTGTTGAAGCGGGAGTTAATCTGATCACCATCCAGACTGAGGCAACTGCCCACCTGGACCGAGCCCTGCGGAAGATAAAATCTTTTGGGATCAAAGCCGGAGTGGCCTTAAATCCGGCCACTCCAATCTATTCCCTGGAATATGTATGGCCGCTGCTCGACCTGGTCCTGGTGATGAGTGTAAACCCGGGCGCAGGAGGACAAAAATTTATCCCGGCCGTTTTGCCGAAGATAAAGGCAATTGCCCGGGAAATCCGTTCACGTGAAGCGGATATTGAACTGCAGGTAGACGGTGGGATCAACAGGGAAACAGCATCCCCGGTTATTGAAGCAGGTGCAACAGTCCTTGTTGCCGGTTCGGCCATTTTTGGTGATCCCAGCGGGGTGGCCTTAATAAAAAACATGAAAGATCTTTCGCGGTAAACCGGTAAGCTGAATAAAAAATATTAGAGATGCGGCAATTTTGTCGTGAGCAGGCTTCGGTTAGATAGACATCGATACTCTTTAAAAACAAGGGCACTATCCGATGGATAAAAATAACAGGAGATATAACATGGGTACTGCTCACCATCGCAATAGATCTGATTTATGCCTGGAAAATTCTTGCTGTCGGTTTTGGGACTTTATTTTCCATGTATTTCAAGAGTTAGTTCGCAGGGTATCTTTAAAAAGCACCTTGCCTTTCTGGAAATGGAACCAATAGAAATATTCCGGGAATAGCCAGGGACCATGCCTACTGCTATAAAGATCACAATTTGTAATTTGCTATGCTGATCAAGAATAAAGCCGGGTGCTGTGACCCCCGGCTTTACTGGTGCGCCTGCGTGGTTTTGAACCACGGGCCTCCTGCGTGTCAAGCAGGCGCTCTCCCCCTGAGCTACAGGCGCATGAAAAATATTATTAAAGCAAAAGTATTTTAGCATTACAGTGATGTTCCTGTCAAGGAACATCACTGTTCTAAGCTGTAAAAGACGGTCGATTTGTGCTATTATTAATTTGTATTTTTGCCAAAGGAGTGTCTACATTGCCTGCCAATCTCACTCCCCAGTATTATGCGGCGGAAGAAAATTATAAGCGGGCTACTACACCGGAAGAACGGGTCAAAACCCTGCAGGAAATGCTGGCGGTGATCCCCAAACACAAGGGGACGGAGAAACTACAGGCCGATATAAAGAAGCGGCTGGCCCGATTGAAAGAAGAGGGGAAAAAAAAGAAGCAGGCCAGGGGATTTAATCCCTTCGGGGTGGATAAGCAGGGGGCCGGGCAAGTTGTTTTGGCTGGTTACCCCAACTGTGGTAAGTCAGCCCTGGTGGGTATTCTTACAAGGGCGAAAGTAAAGGTTGCCGATTACCCTTTTGCTACCGCCCTGCCGGTCAGTGGGATGATGCCTTATAAAGACACCTTTATCCAGCTGGTTGATACTCCCCCACTGTCGATTGACAATGTCCCGCCGGGGCTAATCGGTACTTTCAAGGATGCCGATGTTCTGCTGATCCTGATCGATGTTTCCACTGCCGAATGCCTGGAGCAGCTTGACGGGATGATGAAAGTCCTGCAGGAACGGGAGGTAATTGATCTGTCGGAAGAGGGCGAGATCATTGCTCCCATACCTTTTCTGGTGGCCGCATCAAAAATGGACCATCCGGAAGCGAAAGAGAATCTCGAGATCCTGGAAGAGTTGTGGCCCGACCTGGCAATTATTTCTGTTTCAAACAATGGCATGGGCCTGGAGGAACTCAAAGACAGGATCTACGAATTGCTTGGTATAATCAGGGTCTACGGGAAAGCGGCCGGCCGGCCGGCCGATATGGAAAGGCCTTTTATTTTAAAAGAGGGCAGCACGGTGCTCGATTTTGCCGGGCAGATCCACAAAGATTTTCCTGAAAACCTGAAAAACGCCCTGGTATGGGGATCGTCAAAATTTGACGGACAGGCCGTCCCCCGGGATTACATACTGGAAGACGGTGATATTGTGGAGCTGCAGCTTTAGATGAGGGTTTAATATATTTTTTAGACAGTGCTTTTGCAAGGCAGGAAACAGAAGCCCCGGTTGCGAAATAGCTCATGATTAAATAGTCTTTTTACGTTTTTATTAAATTTCAAAAGGAGATGGGATCAATGGTATGGGCAATCCTGGCAATCATTGCATTACTGGTTTTTTTATTTGTCGGTATTTATAACCGCCTGGTTACTCTGCGGCAGCGTATCAAGAATGCCTGGGCGCAGATCGAGGTTCAGCTGAAAAGGCGATATGATTTAATTCCCAACCTGGTTAACACGGTTAAGGGTTATGCCACCCACGAGAGGGAGACTTTTGAAAAGGTGACCCAGGCCCGTAATATGGCCATCCAGGCTAAAAATATAAACGAACAGGCCGGGGCGGAAAACATGCTCTCGGGAGCCCTAAAAACACTGTTCGCAGTTGCTGAAAATTACCCGCAGCTCAAAGCTGATGCCAATTTCCGGCAGCTTCAGGAAGAGCTGGCCAATACGGAAGGTAAGATTGCTTTTTCGAGGCAGTTTTACAATGATACGATAATGAGCTATAACACAACCATCCAAAAATTTCCTACCGTTCTCATTGCCGGGATGTTTGGTTTTCACAAGGAAGAATATTTTAATCTCGACGAAGAAGCAGCCGCCCGCGAAGCGGTTAAAGTCGAGTTTTAGAGGCGCTTTGATGAATAGAAATTATAAAGAGCAGCTGT
>JAGYMW010000060.1 GCA_018400435.1 Bacillota bacterium
TTTTGGAACTGGGGTATGAGATTGATGATAACATGGATGTTGTGTCGCCGGAAACAAATTTTAAGGCCGGGGAAGATTTTTATTTTACTTTTTTTAATAATGAGCCATTTGGTGGCAATGTGATAACCGTTGAGCTGATTCATAGCGAATCAGGAGAAGTTTTAGCTGATGGAGAATACAATCTGGATCCGGAATTCAATTATTTATATGATGTAATCTACTTCAGCAATCCCGGCAAATATAAGGTTTCCATTACGGTCGGGGACGAGGTGCGGGCAACCCAGGAAGTAATCATTGAATAGCAGGGCAGCTATGCTATTATTTTTTAAAAAGGTTAACAGAAGAACCCGTTGCGGCGGGTTCTCTTTTTAACATGTTATGAACCCGATTGGCCGGAAAGGAAGGAATAATCAATATTCTGTCGAATATGCAGAAAATATCATAACGCTGGTTTTGGCAGGCGTAAGCATCGGGAGGGTTATTGAAAATGACATTCAAAATAAAGTTTGCCCTGGTTTTATTGATTGTTGCGCTCATGTTCGTCCTGCACAATAGTTTCTGGTTATGGGAGCTTGACGATCGTATTTCCCTGCTTTTTGGATTTATGCCTTTTGCTTTTTTCTATTATGTTGGTTATGCCCTGCTTGCTTTTGGGGCGATGAGATTGATCATTAACATGGCCTGGCCAGATCCTTCGGATAAAGTCCTTGCTTCATTCCCAGGGGAAGAGACGGTGGAAAAATGATTTCTCCTCTTGGTTTGGGAATTCTTGTCCTTTACGTATGCACTCTCATTGTTATTGGAATCTTCGGTGCGCGAATCACCAGGAAAACTCGTGAAGATTATTTCCTGGCCAGCAGGGGTCTGGGCAGCATCGCAGTATTTATGACTCTTTTTGCCAGTAACATTACTGCTTTTACCATTATTGGGCATGCTGGTTTTTCCTACCAGGTTGGCTATGGTGCTTATGGTTATGTAATTGGCTGGAGTATCTTCATTACCCCTTTTACTTATTATCTTATAGGTTATCGCTCATGGCTGCTGGGCAAACGCTACGGTTATGCTACCCAGCCCCAGGTTTTTGGTGGTATTTTTAAAAGCAAGATGGTAGCCCTTCTCTTTCTCATCCTCCTGCTTTACTACACACTGCCTTACCTGGTGGTCAGTGTCATTGGGGGAAGCCTTGCTCTCTCCACGGTTACCGAAGGACTGGTTTCCTATCCCCTTTCTGCTGTTATTATAATCGGTATTTCTCTGGTTTACACGATCCCCGCGGGAATGCGGGGAACAGTCTGGACCGATATTTTCCAGGGGACCGTCTTCATGATTGTCGCTCTCCTCATCCTGGTGGCTGTGGCCAGGGCTCTGGGAGGGTTTTCCTCGATCACGGAGCAGATTGCCCGGAGCAATCCGGCCATGCTTCAGCGCAGTCTTTCAGCGGAAATCGCGCCGATTAACTGGTTCAGCTTTTCCTTTACCAATTCCATTGCCGTAATCGTTTTCCCCCAGATGTTTACACGCATCCTGGCGGCGCGCAGCAGCCGCAACCTGAAGCGGGTCAGCCTGTATTATCCGCTGGCCCTCGCTTTTATTTTCGGTATTTCAACTTTGCTGGGAGTGTGGGGTTCGGTGGCCGTTCCCGGATTGGCGGGAAAAGAAGCGGATAATATTGTCCCACTGCTGATCAAGGAATTCCTCACTCCAACCTGGACTATCCTGGGTCTGGTGGTAATACTGGCTATCGTTAAATCTTCCATAGATTCTCAGCTGCTCACTGTAGCCCACCTGGTGACGGACGATTTGCTGCCCTGGTTCAGGCGGGTCTCGTCACAGCAGGCTGTCCTGTGGGGACGTATTTTGCTGGTGGTATTTGCCGCCGCCGCTTATTATGGGGCCCTGATCAGGCCGGCAGCGATTCTTAATATTGCCGCTTTTGCCTTTTCCGGTTTTTCGGTTATGCTCCCTGTCATGATCGGAGCTCTCTACTGGAAGAGGGCCAATAAGTACGGGGCCTGTGCTGCTCTTATCCTGCCGGCGGTGATGCTGCATCTTTGGTATCTGGGTGTTTTGCCGGGTTGGACTACCTTTGGTTTTATGCCTGTTTTCCCGGCTTTTCTCATTGCCGTGCTGGCCCTGGTGGTTATTTCCCTGCTTACCCCGGATCCTTCAGGTGAACAGAAGGCAAAGACTTTTGATCTTTTTGAAGAAGTATTTCGGTAATGAAAATGGAGGGAGGCAGACTGAGACGAATAGATGGCTAGCCGGGGCGAAAAAGTCAGAACAAAGTTTATCACATTTTTAACCTCTGCCATCTGGCAGAATTTTAAATAGCCATGGTGAATACAGCAGCAATAAAATCTTTGTTGAAAACACTGAATGATAATATAAAAGGCCGTTACCTGGTAGCGATAACAATTTTGTATATAATTGGTATTGCAGCGGGCAGGATCTGCCTGGAGGAGCCGGCATTTATTTATTTTTATGCCGCCCTGCTTCTTTTTTCTCTGGTCCCGGCCCTTGTTTTTCGCTTGCTCGATGTGGGCGAAGTTTTGATTTTGCTGGCCGTCCTGATTGCCGGGGGAATGGCTTATGCTGCATCGGTCCGACCGCCCGATAACCTGGCTCCCTTTATTGGTTTTCCCGTATACGTGGAAGGAACGGTTGCCGACGAGCCCCTGTTCTATGAGGATCACGTTGATTACCGTCTGAAAATCGATCACATTGAGACACGGGAAGGGCGTTTTCCCGTCGAAGGAACTCTGCTGGTGAAAGTCTATGATGATGAGCTTAATTCTTACTGGTTTGGTGAAAGGCTGAGGTTGCGTGGTGTCATCGTCAAACCGCAGGGGCGGCGCAATCCGGGCGGTTTTAATTATTCTTTTTATCTTCGCAGCACTGGCATTGATGCCCTGATTTATCCACGCTCTCTCCAGGTCGACTCGCTGGGACCGGGAGAAAGCGGCTGTTTGCAGAGTACTGTTATTAAAATACGCAGAGATATGAGCACGGCAATTAGTAGCACCCTGCCGTCGCCTACGGCGGAACTGTTAACAGCCGTTCTCTTCGGCCGGCGACAGCAGCTGCCCGGGGATGTTGAGACAAATTTCCGGCAGGCTGGGGTTGGCCATTTGATGGCTGTTTCGGGTTTGCATGTTGGCCTTGTGGCTGCCCTTGTACTTGGCATGGGAAGGATGATCGGCCTTCGTGGGCGGTTGCCACTGCTGTTAAGCATAACGATTGTTTTTGCTTATGCTGCCCTAACCGGCATGCGACCTTCAGCTCTAAGGGCTGCCCTGATGGTTGCCTGTGCTCTCGGGGCTCTCCTGCTGGAGCGGGAGAGAGATTTGCCCACGGCAATTGCTTTTGCTGCCCTGGTGACCCTTTTTATCAATCCTCTTCTGCTTTTTGATCCCGGTTTTCAGTTTTCCTATGTTGCTACCCTGGCAATCGTTTATATCAGTCCGCTGCTAAAAAAATTACTGGCTTTTGTCGGAGTGCCTTCATTTTTGGGTAGCATCATGGCGGTAACTATAGCTGCCCAGATTGGAGTGCTGCCGCTGTCGGTATATCATTTCCATCATCTGCCGGGTGGCGCTCTCTTTTTCAATCTCCTGTTACTGCCCCTGATGGCTATGCTGGTCGGGCTGGGTCTTACCGGAGCCCTGGCTTATCTGCTTTTTCCTCCTGCGGGAGAACTTTTGCTGTGGGCGACCAGACCGCTGCTGGAGATCATGCTCTTCATCACCAGGTTAAGCGCAGTCCCCGGTTTGTACAGGGCTGTTTACCCGCCGGGAGCAGTGAAGCTGGTTCTCTTTTATACCGTTCTGGTTGCTGGTCTGATCATTTATTACCGAATAGCCTTAGCAGGAGACCTGGAAGATGGTTTGCCTGTTCTAACACGTCTTTTTTCCTTTGTCCAGAAAGGGCCGGCTGATTCACAGCGTTTTTTTCTGCTGAGCACTTTTCTAGCCCTGGCGACGGTGGTGGTATTAATGCAGGGATTTTACTCCTTGCAGGGGCCTTACCTGACGGTGACATTCCTTGACGTGGGACAGGGTGCGGCCGCCCAGCTCGAAACTGCTGACGGAACTGTGGTTATGGTTGATGCCGGAGGCGATCCCGCCTATCTCGGCGACCCGGGTGCGGTGGGAGAAAAGATAGTTTTACCCTTTCTCCGTTACAAAGGCACTCACCTTATTGATCTGGCCGTTATCACCCATCCCCACGAAGATCACTACGGCGGTTTTTTGCCCATCGTGGAGACAATTCCTGTTGATACAGTTTTAGTTTCCCCTCAGGCCGGTGATTCCACCTTTTACAGTGAGCTGCTGGCAAGAGCTTCCTCTGAAGGAGCATTAGTATTGTCGGCATCGGCCGGCCAGATCTGGCACTGCGGTCCCGATCTCCGGCTGGAATTTCTTTCTCCGTCGGAGACCAATTTATTCCGGGGCACCAGCAGTGATTTGAACAATAATTCACTTGTCTTTCGCCTCTGTTTTGGAGAGATAAGCCTGCTTTTTACCGGGGATATCGAGGATCCGGCAGTAGAAAAATTGCTTTCCCAGGAGGTAGATCTGAAGGCTGATCTGCTGGTTGTTCCCCATCACGGCGGTTACCTGGAAAACATGCCCCGCCTGCTGGAACGAGTTCAACCGCAGGTTGCCGTGATCCAGGTCGGGGCAAACCAGTTTGGCCACCCTCATTCTTTCATCCTCGACAGTATTACTGGGGCG
Source organism: Bacillota bacterium (assembly GCA_018400435.1). Taxonomy (GTDB): domain Bacteria; phylum Bacillota; class Dethiobacteria; order DTU022; family DTU022; genus M55B129. The sequence goes on from JAGYMW010000060.1 coordinate 4,734, forward strand.
GGGGTAGAACTTTTTAGAACAGATCTGGAGGGAGCGGTGATTCTCGAAACCGATGGGCTGGAGATGCGAATCCGGTCTTATGAAACAAAGGCAGCTTCAGGGTTTTAGATGGAGGGAAAGGATTTGAGAAGGATCCGGAGAAATAAAGGAAGAAGTTGAGAGGTGAAAAAAGGAAAGACTTAATGAACGAGGAGGGAAAAACCCTGGAACAGGATACCCTGAGGGCACTGGTTAATAGAAATGACAGCGAAGCACAGCGGACTCTTTTTGAAGCCTATTACCGTCGGACATATGCCGCGGTTTATAACATCCTGCGCCGCCGTGAAGCTGCTGAAGATATAACCCAGGATGCTTTTATCAGGGCTTTCCGGAATCTTGATCACCTCCAGGATGGAGCTAAATTTGGAGCCTGGCTGGTGGTCATTGCTTCAAACCTGGCCCGCAATTACCTGAAACGCGAGAAACGTATTTACCTGACCGATGATTTGCCTTCATCCCAGGGTAATCCCGATGGTAGTGATACGGAGGAAGAAGCGATCCGCAGCCTGGAAACTGAACGGGTGCGGGAGGCTATCAGGGCCCTTCCCCCGGAGCAGTACCAGGTTATTGTGCTGCAGTACTATTATGATTTAAAGATGGAAGAAATCGCCGCCATGCTGAAAATTCGTCCGGGGACTGTCAAGTCGAAGCTTTTCCGGGCCCGCCGGCGTCTGGCTGATTTATTGGAACTTGATGAGGAAGCTGTTTGTCTAACAGATGAAGGAGGTGACCGGGAACAATGGCCGAAAGAAGAAAGCTGAAGCTGACGGAAGATCTTATTCGTGAAGCGTTAAAAGTAGAATTTGAATCCATCGAAATACCGCCTGCCGACCGGATATGGCGACGCATCGAATCTCAGCTGGCTAAACCCGGAACCTCCGGTCGGGAAAGAACTTTTTTCTGGAGTCGGGCTGCTGCAGTAGCTGCCGTCTGCCTGGTAGTTGTTGCTATAGGCGGATTGGGAATCTGGTGGATCATGCAGCCGGGGATGTCGGTTGCCGATTCCGTTGTGCCTGCTGAAAGTGAAGAGAGCGTTGGGATCATGGAAGCCAGTGACGAAGACTGGCAGTCCTTTGAGGCGCCTGAAAACGAAATCGCTGACGATTCCACTGCTGTTTCACCTTTTGGCGAACCCGATCCTGATCCCCCTTTCTGGCCGCCGGAACTGAAGCCGGGCCTTGTTTTACAGGAAGCTATTATTCTGACGACAGCAGGCGAGCCTTACTATAAAGGGGCTATTTACTGCCGTGGCGATATTTGCCTTATCTGGGCCCGTTCCGAAGAAGCAGGAGAACTGATTGACCGGTTTATTGATCACCTCGGCGGGCATATTGTGTTCCCTCCGTGCGAACGAGAAAAGGCAAACGGCATGGTTCAATTCACCATTGATGGCCGTCCGGCCCTGGCCTGGCAGGAAGACGGATTTAATCAGGTGCTCGTCGGCATTTCCGGATCTCCCTCCCTGGAGGAACTGATTGAGATAAAAGAAAAGGAGGCTCGTTGAGCCTCCTTCAGTTTTTACCTGATACTCATTCAGCTTAAATTCCAGCTTTCTATCTTAGTCTTCCGGCTGCTTGATATAATTCATCATTTTACGCAGCCTACCTCCCACTTCCACCAGCTGGTGTTTTGCTTCTATCTTGCGAAGCGCCCGGAAGCGGGGTTGATTGGCCAGGTTTTCAGAAATCCATTCCAGGGCAAACTGGCCGCTTTGAATTTCTCCCAGTATTTTTTTTATCTCATCGCGCACTGCATCGTTGACTACTCTCGGTCCCCTGGTCAGGTCGCCATATTCGGCGGTATCACTGACGGAATAACGCATTCTTTCCAGGCCGCCTTCGTAGATCAAGTCGACGATCAGCTTAAGTTCATGCAGGCATTCAAAATAGGCAATTTCCGGTTGATATCCTGCATTAACGAGGGTTTCAAAGGCAGCTTTGATCAGCGATGATACCCCTCCGCATAGAATGACCTGCTCTCCGAAGAGATCAGTTTCCGTCTCTTCCTGCACTGTCGTTTCGATTACTCCGGCCCGGGTGGAGCCAATCCCCTTGGCAAAGGCAAGGGCCAGCTCTTTTGCTTTTCCGGTGAAGTCCTGGTGAACGGCCAGCAGTGCCGGTACACCGGCGCCTTCCTTGTAAAGCCTGCGCAGCAGGTGTCCCGGGCTTTTCGGGGCGATCATGAATACGTCGATATTTTCTGGAGGTACTACCTGGTTGTAAAGAAGATTAAAGCCGTGGGCTACGCCCAGGGCTTTTCCCTCGGTGAGAAAAGGAAGGACCGATTCCTTGTAGACGGCTGCCTGAACGTTATCACCGATCAAAATCTGAATTACATCGGCTGCCTCTGATGCTTCGCTGACGGTGGCTACCTCCAGCCCGTTTTCAATAACCCGGTTCCAGCTTTTACTTTCCCTGTGCAGGCCGACTATTACGTCAAGTCCGCTGTCATGCAGGTTCTGGGCCTGAGAATGTCCCTGGCTGCCATAACCAAGCACGGCAATTTTCTTGTTTTGCAGGATGCTAAGGTCGGCATCCTGGTCATAGTACATTAATGCCATTGATTTTATCCTCCCTGCTAGTATAATAAATAAACAATTTTGCCACATGTGGTGCAAACTCCTGCCGATTTACGGATTTATTTCTGTTTGAAAACATTTTTGGCTTCCGGGCAGGTATTCGGTAAGTTTTGTTAAATAAGAATGAATATCCTTTTTATGCCCGCAGGCCACTGCGTCAGTCGACCAGATCAAGGGAGGGACATTATTCATGAGTGTAAAGGGAACCAGGACGGAAAAAAATTTGCTCACCGCCTTTGCCGGTGAATCACAGGCCCGTAACCGTTACACATTTTTTGCCAGCCAGGCCAAAAAAGACGGTTATGTTCAGATCCAGACTGTATTTGAAGAAACCGCCAACCAGGAAAAAGAACATGCCAAAAGACTTTTTAAACACCTGGAAGGTGGAGAAGTTAAAATTGAGGCCTTTTTTCCGGCCGGTGTAATCGGTACCACTGCGGAGAATTTGAAAGCGGCGGCTGATGGGGAAAACTACGAGTGGACAGATATGTACCCGGAATTTGCCAGAGTGGCCGGGGAGGAAGGTTTCAACGATATTGCTGATATGTTTGAATCCATAGCAGTAGCGGAAAAGCAGCATGAAAAGCGCTACCTTGCCCTGCTCGCCAATATTGAAAAGGGGACGGTTTTCAAGAAAGAGAAAAAAGTTCGCTGGTTCTGCCGGAACTGTGGCTATGTCCACGAAGGAGAAGAAGCACCGGAGGTGTGCCCTTCATGCGATCATCCGAAGGATCATTTTGAGGTGATCTGCGAAAACTGGTAACAGCTTTGGATCCAGAATTTAGCAGGGAGGTATGTTTTATATTATAGATATCAAAAAAATTCGGGTGGGGATTTATTGTGAAGCTGGTTCGCTTCAAGGCCGATAATAAAATCTGTAGCGGGCGGTTGGAAGGCGATACTGTTATCGAACTTACTCCGGGTAAAGGGGAGGGGCTTTTTGCACTCAACCGGGAAACAGGCCGCCGCTTACCTCTTGGAGATGTTAAACTGCTTGCTCCCTGTGCCCCTTCAAAAGTTATCTGCCTCGGTCTCAATTACCGTTCTCATGCTAAAGAGGTTAAACTGGAGCTGCCCTGCAAGCCGATGATCTTTCTCAAACCGTCTACGGCGGTAATCGGACCGGAAGAAACAATTATTTATCCTCCCCAGAGCAGGCGTGTTGATTACGAGGCCGAACTCGGCGTGGTTGTGGGCCGTAAAGCATACCGTCTCAATCGCAGTAAAGCTCTTGACTGTGTGATCGGTTTCACCTGTGCTAACGATGTTACCGCCCGCGACAAGCAGCCTGCACAGGGGCAGTGGACCTATGCCAAGGGATTTGATACTTTTTGTCCCCTCGGTCCGGTTATTGAGACCGATATTGATAATCCGGAATCATTAAAACTGCAGGGATTGTTAAACGGCAGGGTTGTGCAGGAGATTTCAACTGCCGATCATGTTTTTCCGGTCAGAGAGATCATAGAATTTATAACCGGTTGTATGACTCTGCTGCCAGGTGATGTTATTTTGACCGGCACTCCAGCCGGTATTGGAGCAATGGAACCTGGTGACCGTTTTGAAGTGGTTATCGACAAGATTGGCAGATTGGCCAACCCGGTAAAAAAAACAGGTCGTAAATTCTCAAACTAAATGCTACACCGTCGTCTACTGTAGAATTTACTTTGGGAATTAAATTAAAAAAAACAGGTTGATTTTTTTACCTTGTTAATCAAAACTGAGGTTGTCATCAGGCCGTGGATGGTATATAATTTAAAAAAGTATATGGACCGCAGTATGCATACCTGTTGTTGAGCAGGTTTGTAAAGACTATGGCCTACGCTCTGGAAGGCCGTAGGGGCTGCCGGTCAGGAATATAGTTTATAAATTTTTCTCCCTGATGAGGCAGCGTAGCCGCTGTCTCTTTTTTTTACCTTCACGGCCCTGCATATTATTCTGTTTTTATAATTGGAGCCGGATCATTTTGGCAAGGAGAAAGGGAGTAATTGCTAAACATGTTTACCTATCGTGATGTTACTGCAAAAATCGAAAAGAAATATTTTTTTTCGGTTTACCTGTTTTACGGTGAAGAAAAATACATTATTGAAGAGATGATTGACAGGATAACGGATGTTTTTCTGGGCTCAGGAGAGAAATATGGCCGAGAAAAGATCAGCGGTGAAAACAGTGACCTCAAGGAAGCAATAGAAGGGCTTTTCTGCGGAGGCCTTTTTACCGAGAAAAAAATGCTGATCATCGAAGACCCTCCTTATATAATACCACCAAAGAGAGGAGACGATTCCAAAAAGGTGAATCCCTTGGCAGACAGGGAAGAAAAAGATCGCAATGTCAACGCGCTGATGGGATTCCTGAAAAATGAGCAGGCTGGGAAATCTTCAAAAATTGTAATCTTCACAGCCTCCGGGGTGGATCGACGAAGACGTTTGTACAAACTTATTGATCAAAAGGGAGCAGTTATTGAATGCAAACCTTTGAAAGGTGAAGCGCTTGCTGAATGGATCTGCCGGCGGGCAGAACACCTGGGGAAAAGAATTGAGCGGGCAGCGG
>JAGYMW010000061.1 GCA_018400435.1 Bacillota bacterium
CATTCTGTTATTGCTGACGTCATGTTCTAAAGGTACAGAATCCGATGTATTAACATCTGTAGCGCCTGAGCCTGAAGAAGGTATTGTGATTCCGCATCATTTAGCGGTTATCCCTTTAGATGTAGTTTTAATTATTGACCAATCTGAGAGTATGTCCGGTTATAATGATGTTCCGCCTACCGATCCGGAGGGTTGGCGGGTTAAAGCTTCACAATACATGGTTAAAAATATTGCCACAAAAAAAACCCCTGAAAGCACCCCAAGAGTAGGGGTGGTACACTTTGGTACAAATGCACCTGCTGATCTTTTAGTGCCGCTTACTGATCTTGTTACAGCGGAAGATGTGCAGGAAATTAATAGGGGAATAGAAACGCTGGATCTCGGATGGACGAACTTTTTAGCTGCCATGCAACAAGCAAAAGACCTGTTTATGCAGGCCCAAACTTTTTCTGGAGATCACAAAGCAGCTGTAGTACTGTTAACGGATGGAGAACCTGAAGATTCCCGGCAATTGCCGGTAGAAACCTATTTTAAAGAAATTGGAGAATATTTGGATCTTGTTTTTTCAGAAAATAATATTGATCTATTTATTGTGGGCATCGACGCTGCTGATATGAGCTGGTCAATGAATTATCAAAACTGGCAGGAATTGCTGCCCACTGAAAACAGTGCCATATTTAATCTTGAAAATATGAACGAGCTTCCCCGAGTGTATAATGAAATCGTTCGTCAATATTTTAAAATTCCCCCTGAAGAGCCTGAGATAGTTTCGGAAAATGAAGAATTGGCTTTTGAGTTGCCTGCTTATCTGGAATGGGTTGAATTTCACGCCTTTCCCGAGGTTCCTGGATTAACTTTAAATGTGATCAGGCCGAATGGCAGTATAGTAAAAGCAGAGGATCCAGATGTATCTATAGATCATGAAGCAGGGTTTTCAATTATCAAAATTGCTGCTCCTGAGCCAGGGGAGTGGCGGTATCGCATTAAAGAAGGACAGGGTTCAGTCGAAGTCATTCGCAATATGGTACCGGTTAGATTGGAATTACTGCAACCTCGAAAGCAGTGTATTTTGGGAATTGAGCAACAGATTGAAGCTGAATTTACCAGGCATGATGGAACTCCTGTTGAAAGGCATCCTGATTACCCGATTCAAATTGAGCTTTTTATTAAAGATCCTTTAGGTGAGAAAAATCATTTTATCATGGAAGAAATTGCTGAAGGTGTTTATGCTGTAGAAAGGCCTTTTACTCCGCTGGAAGAGGGTATTTATAAATTTACAATAGATGTTCAAGCACCTGGCGCATTTTACTACACTGACGAATTTGCGATTGAAGTATTAGAATTACCTTATTTATCTCCAGTTTCACCCTGTCCGGGGGATGTAATAAAGGCCGGCAGCGAGTTGGAGGTTGAAGTGGAGATGTTAGCAGGATTTGAACCAGTGAATTTTACAGATTATTTTTCAACCAGTGAAACTGCTCTGGTAATTGTCTGGTTTGAACCTGAAGGGGGAGAAAAAACAGAGGCGTATTACCTGCATCCTACCGGGATAAAGGGACGTTTGGCCGGCAAACTGCCCTATGAAGTGCCACGTGGAGAACATCAAGTTCGTTATAGAATAGTCGGTGAACTAATAGATAATGAATCATATTTGGGCGATGATATGGTTGTTAATTTTTACGGTGACATTCCATTTATATTTAAAATTTTACCTTGGTTAGGGGGAATTATCTTTTTTGCAGTCTGTATCTTTGGGATATCTTATGTCCGTCGTCCCGGGTGGAGCGGAGTGCTAAATATCGTGAACGTAAACGATCCTCAGAAACCCCCTGAAATAATAGAACTAGATCAATTCGGGAAAAAAAGGAATCTTATTCTGGGTGAGAGAGGAGATATACCTTTAACAGATCCGGAGGTAGGTGAGCTTAAAGGAAAGATGTTCCTGGTTAAAGAAGAAATAGATTATGAATTCGATGAATCTTCGCAGCTTTGGGCGTTACAAATAAGATACCGTATTAGGGAAGATGAACCAGAGTATGATGTAAAACTTATCAGACACAATGATGAGGCCCAAATTGGCCCCTTTAAGATAACATATTTAGAACATTAGTTTTAAAAAGAATTAGAGATAGTGAAAGGAGGCACAATAATGTCGCGACCATTGTTTTTACTCGGGCTTGGAGGTTTTGGGAAATGGGTGGTCACTGCTTTCAAAACGCAAATACTGGATACCTATGGTAAAAAACCTGATGGTGTTGAATGGCTATCTGTAGATCTTATAAGTGTGGAAGATCCTCGTCCTAGATACAAGCGCTTTCATTCTGGTCGATTAATACAGGAATCTCTCGATTTTAATACAACCAGTGAGGAGTTTGTTCATCTGAGCGGTGATTTTACAAATGAGATCCAGAAAATCAAAACAGGTAAAATAGATCCTCGTTTTGAAGGAAGAATGTCTAAAGAAGATGCTGAACTGATTATATCAGCTTTAGAGAAAGGAGTACCTGCGGCTGAAAGAAGGCATGCCTCAATGCTCCAGTTTGTTTTAGATATAGATAATATTAAAAAAGCATTGAGGAGCAAATTGGATAATGATGCAATGGTATTTGTAGTTAGTTCATGGGCCGGTGGTACTGGCTCAGGTATCCTTTGTGATTGTTTGTTGCTTTTGCGTAATCTTATGAAGCCGCTGGGTGGAACTATAATTTCTATAATCCTCTTACCTCAAGGCTTTGAAAAAGTTAAAGAGAATGAAGACATGGGTCCTCTTCACGGAAATTGTTATGCTACATTTAGAGAATTTCTTAGACTATTTTTCCCAAAAGGAAACGTTAAGGTTCAATACTCCATGAACGATTTAGACCTGCAGAACATTAGCAAGCCTAGCGGTATGGATGTAATCTCAGATGTGGTTTATATTATTGACGGCACTATAGTTGGTGGTGAGAAAGGGAATCAGGTTGCATATTACCGTGGAACTGTTCCATCAATTGTAAATTTCATCAATAATTCATTTCTTGCAACGGCACACGAAGAAGCAGAAGTTAAAGCTGGAGGAAAAAATGCGACTTCCTTTGATCAAGGGAAAACGCATGCTACAGCTAATTTTACAAATGAAAAAGCTAAAAGTAATCCCCTTAATGCTTTAACATTTGCTTCTTTCGGCAGTTATCGTTTAATTTTTGACAGCCGTGCTGTTAAAACGGAGTTTGCCCAAAGAATAGCTATTGAAATTTTTGGACACAAACATTTTTTGAGTCCTTCATGGATTCACAATGGTGAATTTGCCGTAAAAGAATATATGGTGAATACTGATGAATCCACAAAGTTTGATAAAGAAATTGTTCATGATTGTATAACTAAAGGACACCAGATTTCAAACTTTGCAACATTAAGAAGTTTAAGTAACAGGTTAGAAGAGGGTATTAAATTCCCTGATCCTGATTTTGGTGGTATAAATCTAAAAGGGAAAGTAAAAGATACAAAAAGAGCAATAGATAACAAAGAAAATATCATTAAAGGAAATGAAACAGATCAATACAAAACACACGTTCGAGCAACTTTTTATGCAGTATATAATTATTACTTAAGTTATTATCCCAAAAAATTTGAAGAATGTATACAAAATAAGGTTTTAAGAATCCTAAATAATCAGAAAGATACGGATAATTATGGTAAAGGGAGTTTAAAGGCTGCTGAAAGTTTTATAGGCAGCATGGAAGATTGGTATGTGAAATTCTTAAGGGGTTTTCCAGAAAAGGGTGAGGAAGCATTGTTTGCTTTGGCTTGTGAGATAGCCGATGCAATTGAAGGCACACCTGCGAATTGGCAGAATAAAGTTGATCAATTTTACAAAGATAACAAAAATAAAGGGAAAATTATTGCTGATCCAAGGAAAACATATATTGAACTGAGGGTAAAACTAAATGAATTGGAAACCAGGGAACTTGTAAGGAAATTAATCAGAGCTATAGCTGAAAAAAATCTTATTTCTCTTGAAACACTCCACATTAAAATAAAAGAATGGATATCAACATTTGAAGATTGCCAGCAAACGATCCGGAATGGATTGGATGAATTGCTTGAAGTAAGGAGCGATAGAATTGATATTGCCTGTGATGAATATTTAACCAATTCCGAGGATAAAATTGAAAATAGATTATTTGAACTGATTACTAATTATAATGATTGGGAGAAAATAAAAAATGCTACTGAAAATACAAATCTTGACCAGCTTGAAATAGGGTTAAAAGAGATAATCCATAAGATACCGCATAGACAATGGGCTGATTTTCTGAAAGGGTTTTCATGGGAATTTAATTTGCCGGATGAGAACGGTAAATTACTAACTGATAAACACTTGCCAGGTGAATTGATTTGTCTTGTAGATGCTGCTATGCCTGATTTTCCTGCTAAAGATAAAAAGGAGCAGCATGAGAGTGTGCGAACTTGGAATTATAAACTTATTGAATATTATTTAACTGAGCATAAACTTAATGAATTGGAGAGAATATCTGCTTTTGAAATACTTATGCTTCGACAAGATAATCCTGAAAACGTACTTGATGAATTAAAAAGAAAATCAGCATTAATGTTATTTTATAATGATACAAAGGAAAAAGAATTAATAAATGAAGGGTACGCCTCGCATCAGCCAGAAAACCACTTTTTTATTTTAGGTGATTTTGGCTGTCAGGCAAATCAACCAATTTTGGGTGAATGGTTGAGTTCTTTTAAGGATAAGATGTACACCCCGACAAAAAAAGAAAGTATTACCATTGCAGACGAAAAAGACAGGCGAGGTGAAGTGGTTTTTCTGACATCAAAATTTTGCCTTCCCGCACCGGCTATGGTTAATCTTATTAACTCCAGACAGGAGTACTATAAAAGGCTGGAGAAAAATTTGCCTCCGCCATTACATATTTTTAAAGGTGAAAAAGAAGCTTTCAAATACGAAACCAGTATTGCAAAAATTTTTCGTACGGGTATCGAAGAGCTTCATCCTCAAGTATTGACAATATTAGAAGACGAAATATTTGTACGAAATATTTTATGGGCAAATCTTTTAAACATTATTTGGAAAGAAGAAGATGTGCTAACTGGAGTTAAAAGATATTATTTCTTATTAACAGACAAAGAAGTCTTAAGTGAAGGAAAAGATTGGCCATTATTTTGTGATTTAATGTACGATTTAATATATACTACAGAAGAAAACGAAAGAAAAGCAAAAAATATCATTGAAGATTTGAACGAAGAGGTAAAAAATAAATTAAAAGATATGTCAAGAAATGATATCATCAGGCTAAAAAATGAAAAGGCTGAAGAGTATAAAAATATAGTTAAAAATGAAGATCTCCCGAAGCGAGAAAAAGATATTTATAAAATATGGACGGTCATATTGAGTGAATAATTGTTTATGTTTTGTTAAATGATATTTTGCACCATTGAAGTTGCCGTAGAATGTTTATGTTTACTTATTATTTTGGAAGTGCAAATTTGAATTTGATTTTCCTCACCCTTGATCTTTGAAAAAAATTTTCTTTTTTCATTTCCAAGCAGGTACTTTAGTGGTTCCTGTTGAATAGTTCAATAACCTTTTTAGGCGGTAGCACCTGAAAAGGTTATTGATGTTAAAGATGTTGGACCGGCACCACTAATCGCTGCTTTAGACCGGGAACTGGGTATCGTTCAGGCCATCAATGAAACATTACAATGGGACGAAAAACAGTGCTTTATCGATCCTGGTACCAATACCTTAGCCGTGGCATCGACATATTATTTGGCATAAGCCCTCTCTACCTGGTTGAAAAGCATTATACCAAGATAGATGTGGAACTGATCTTCGGCAAAGGTTTTAAAAGAAGTGATCTTGACGATGACGCTTTGGCCAGAACTTTAGATAAGATTTATGCCGCAGGGGCGAAGAAAGTATTCTGTTATGCTGCTCCAAAGGCTCTTTTGAAATAAGAGCTGAAAAGCAACATCCTGCATGCTGACCCCACCGCCGGGCTGGTTTATGGTGATTGCCCGTTAGAAAAAGGCCTTAATATTACCTATGGCTATAACAAAGAGCGAAAAAAGATCTTAAACAGTTCAAACTCGGTTTAGTAACCAACACCCAGGGTTCCCTATATCAGGGGAGATCCTAGACGGCAACCTGGATGACAAGAACTGGAGACGGAGGCTTTTAAATACCCTGCCGGAACACTTTATCCCTGAAAAGCTTAAAACCCTGACCTATGTTGCCGACTCTGCCTTTGTTAACGATAAAAATCTTTTTCTTGCTGAAAAACTTAGGCTAAAGTCCATCTCCCGCCTTCCGGCCACCTTTGACCTTATTGAGGAGTTAACCTTGAAGGCCTTCCAGGGATGATAACTGGCTTAACCCGGGTCAGCTGGCCGCAGACCTGGTTAAAGTTATCTACCTACCGGCTAACCGAATATCCTGGACAGATCTATAATCGATATTACCACTTCCTGATGTTCCATTCATCCCAGCTGGACAAATGTAAACTAAGAAAACTGGAAGCCAAGTCAAGTGTGAACAAAAGACCCTGGGAAAAGAGAGCACTGCTCTTAAAAACAAACAGTTTGCTTGCCGTCCGGATGTCAAAGCAGCCCTTGAATGTTTCGCTGAAGAACATAAAGACGGCTTTTTTAAATTAAACGGTTCGGTAGATCTGAACGAGATCCTTGGAAAAAGGCTCAAACCGGGCCGTCCACCGAAAGATGAACAGAAAACATAGTACATCTGCTATCAGGTGATAGCAATTAGTACTCTTGACCAAACTTGCTACGAGCGGATGAAAGAAAGACTGAGCTGTTTTGTCATTATCACTAACCACCCAGACCTGGGCGCAAAGGAAATTTTAACTGAATACCGCGACCAGACTGTGGTGGAAAACCGTTTCTAGTTCATCAAGGATCCAATTTTTATCGGTCTCCTTAATATTAAGCGCAAAGACAGGTTGGAAACACTCAGTTACGTTGCCATGATCGCCCTGGCAATATACATGGTCCTTCAGATCAGGGTTAGGGGCGCCTTAAAAAAGAAGCTGAACCGATCATATTAGCCGGGAATAAGAAATCTTTAAACCAACAGCAAAGAAGATTCTCGATCTGTTTGCCTCGATCAAGATTATTTGGCTAAATGATGGCAGTTTGTTAGAGCACCAGCTGCCAAAACGCTACAGGGAACTAACCTGGTTGCTAAAAATAGCGGGTTTAGATTTTAATATCTTTACTTCATTTCCATAGCATTTTTTAAAACAAGAACGATTAAACATTTATTAGTAACTTTAAGGGTGCGAAAGGTCAGTTGTAAAAGGGTGTAACTCATTATGGGGATTGGATGTCTTTTACTACAAACTTTGAGCCAGCTACGAATTTTGACTCAGTCCATGAGTAGATGATCAACAGAGGGTTTTTACGGTAGTTATTATAAAAGAAATAAATAACACGTCTCATATAATTATTGCAAAACACCGGAAATAAAATCTTTTTAAGATGAATAAATAAATAATGAAATCAACATTAAAATATTCAAGACGCTGGTTAGACATACTGAATTATTGAGCAAAGCATGTAAAATAGAAGCTGCCTTGCTTCAAGCAAGTACATTATAGTTATACCTTTAAAAAAATTAAAATAATATTTTTGTATGACAAAGAAGTAATGTTAAATTTTGTTAAACTTGTTTAAAGGTTAAAATCCAAAATGATATTTATTCTTGACTGAAATTAGGAATAATTACTTGTTAAATATCGGCATGTATATGTTTGAACCTATTGATACATCAAGGAGATTATAACAATGGGAACAGATTATGAGAAATATAATATTTTAGGTGTGGGCCTGCCTACACTCATTAAACCGGATCAATACTTAACTATTGCAGAAGGGGAAAATGTGTTAGCTTTCCTTCACAAAGACATTTTGAACAATGTTATGATTGCAAGAATAGATAATTATGGAGCGAAAGGAACAAAAAAATGGTATAACATGACAGCAGTGGCTGCGGGTGCTTTTCATGCTGTCGGCTTGTGTGCAAATGGTAAAGTTTTTGCAACAGGTAGCAATGACTTGGGGCAATGTGATACCAGTGAGTGGGAAGACATTATTGCTATTGCGGCAGGAGCTCTCCATACAGTAGGACTTATCAGCAATGGCAAAGTTGTTGCTACCGGTTTTAACGAATTTGGAGAATGTGATACCGTTAATTGGTCAAATGTAGTTGCAATTGATGCTGGGATTTTTTATACTATGGCCTTATGTAAAGATGGAACAGTGTTGACCACAATGCTGGATGAAAAAAAAGAAACTGCAAGCTGGAATAATATCAATGCTATTATTGCTGGTGGATATCACATGGTTGGCCTAAAAGAAAATGGTGAAGTGGTCTGTGCTGGTAACAATAAATACAATCAATGCAACACTGAGAAATGGGAAAACATTACAGCGATAGCAGCAGGTGAGCGGCACACAGTAGGACTGCAAGATAATGGCAAAGTGTTAGCAGTAGGTGCCAATGACAATGGCCAATGCAATGTAGATAATTGGGAAAATGTTCAAATGATCAGTGCTGTCAACAACATGACCTACGCTTACACTTTAAAAAGCAATATTGTTAAATACTAACTTTGCAATAATCGGTTTTTCATCAAGCAGGTTTTTAGTCATATGACAAAAAGTTCAATGATGTCTTAAACCGGAGTAAAATAATAATAGTGTTTTATTTCAAAAAAAGGGTTTTGTTTGTCAAATAACGGAGTTTACAAACAGACAAATTAGTTACTTGAAAACGCTGAAAATCAAGGAACCACCACGTTTTCTGGAAATTCAGGGTTAAGCACCACAGCTGTTTTGGCATAGTTACATGCCTTTTTTTGCCGATGCTTGAATAGCCCATTACATCTGGCTATTTGCCTATTATTTATAGTACACACTGTTGAACTCGGGTTATTGCTCTCGGCATTAAGATGTCATTTTTTTAAGATTTTTTAATTGGCATTTTATGTTATCGATAAGCTTAATTTAATTAGCCCCAAGTGCGACATACAGGTTTGGAAGAAAAGGTTCGGATCCAAACTTGGTTCCTATCCGGTAGAGAAGAAGTTTGCAATTATTACCTTTAAGATTAAAGATACTGCCTAAAATTTAGGTGACTACTATCAACAAAGCTAACGAATGATAATTATCATAAATTAACAATTTTGTTTTGTATTGATGATTATTCGGTGATACATTTTTTACTTTTTAAGTATTAATTTCATAACCAGCATTTTAAGGAGAGGTGGTATATTATGTCAGGTAGAATCTGTGATAAATGTGGAAAAAAGAAAGATGTACAGGGTGGAAAAACTTGTGAAAATGGTCACTTTATATGTAAAACATGTGTTAATGAAACATTAGGACTTTTATCTGGTAGCCGTACTAAATGCCCTTTATGTCAAAAACAATTACATTAATTATTGCATGGAGAGAAACATGACCCAAATTAGTTAACTGTTTTTAACAATCAAGTAAACATATTTGATTGGCACTAAACGGTTTCTTTTCTTACAGATAAGGGATTGAAACCAAACTAACGTTAAATAATTTGTTGATGAATTTGTTTGTAGTCTGACTATAAGGAATTGAAACGTCAGTTCGTTCTTCATTATTCTACCCCTTTTTAAGTTTTAACCTACCTATAAGGTATTGAAACGTAGCAGAACGGCATGCAGAGAGTGCAGAGAAGCAGTTTACAGTCTACCTGTAAGGAATTGAAACCCGTCAACTGTTGTTATGGCGAGTATTAGTTGCATAATATAGTTATCGG
>JAGYMW010000062.1 GCA_018400435.1 Bacillota bacterium
CTCGGACGGTCTTTGCAAATTGATCGGCCGGTGGCAGCGAAAACCGGGACAACGGAAAACTGGAAGGATGTCTATCTGGCCGCCTATACGCCCAACCTGGTAGCCACCTTTTGGATGGGCTATGATGAACCAAAAATGGGCAGTATCCAGCAGGGCTGGCGGTATTCAACTGCATTCCTGCGGGAAGTGTTCCTCGAAGCATTTCAGGATCTGGAAATAGTTGAATTTGAGCAACCTGAAGGAATAGTAAGGGTGTCAGTATGCAACAAGTCCGGGCTCAGACCAAATGAATCCTGCCAGGCGGCCGGCACAGTAATCAGCGACTACTTTATCGAAGGGCATATTCCCGGTGAAATTTGTAATATGCATCAGGATATGTTCTATAATCGCCCACCCTATATCATCACCGATGAACGCTGGTCCCGGCGGGGAGGCCCCGGTAGGGGCCCGGAAGATGCCAAAGAAATGCTGCCGGGCGATGGATTCGGCGACTTTGCCGAGCAATGGGGGCAAACCACAAGCGATATTTCTTTGTTTAATGCCTATGTTGTCCAGGACGGAGTAACCCTGCAGTGGCAGTACGAAGGAACAAATCCAAAAAGTTTTGAACTGCAAAGAGCAGCCCAGGGAGCCGCAGGTGAAACTGTCACCTTTGAACTGGAAGGAAATACCCGACAGTATTCCGATACAGACCTTGCCGAAAACACAATCTACACATATACTCTAACCGCCCGCCTGGCTGACGGTACTCTAACCGAACCGGCAACAGTCCACATAAGCACAGCTGTTGATACTGATGGAAGTGTTGATATCCATCAACCGGGAAGTGGTGATATTGTGGTTGTCCCAAATGTTACAGGCATTTTTCAGGCTATCGCCGAGATGAGGATTTCCCAGGCAGGTTTAAAAGTCAGCATAGTTGAACATCAGTACAGTGATACAGTACCCAACGGACAGGTCATTTCACAGATTCCTGCCCCCGGTTCTATTACTGAAAAAAGACGAGAGGTTAAAATTGTCGTTTCAAAAGGCCCTGAAACAGGCAGCTTCTGATTTGCCACCTTTTATTATCAGGGCCTGCTCCAAAAAAATAGTTTATCCCTGCACCGGCGCATGCACTGTGTCTCATCCAGGGACTGCAGGACCTGGGCAATACGGGTGGCAGGTTGCTGTACAGAACTACAGCTGTTGCCGTACAGCAACTGTCCCTCCGTTTCCAGCTCCCGCCACAATTGAGGGTGCTCCATGCGAAATTCTTCCACAATCTGTTCCGTCGTTTTATAAATGCCCGTTTCCAACAAGTCTGCCACGCATTTTTTTAAAGTATCTTTATTCATTTTAAAGCCTTTCTTTCAAACCTTCTTTTAAGAACTCAGCTCAACGACAGTCACTCCATCGCCGCCTTCTGCAGGATTACCCAGCCTGAATTTTTTAACCAGGGGATGTTCTTTGAGATAATCTTGTAACCCTTCCTTAAGCTTACCGGTTCCTTTGCCGTGAATTATTTCAGCACTGCTCAGGCCGGCCCACAGGGCATTATCCAGCAGTTTTTCAACGAGGGGAATGGCCTCGTCCAGGGTCAAGCCTCGCAGGTCAATGGAATTTTTAATTGCCGTATCCTTTTCGACGCTGTAACCGCCCCGGCCGGTTACAGCAGATGGATGTTCTTCAGCTCTTTTTTGCTGCTTCTGCCGGCGAGAATCTTGCCGCAGTTCGGATAGCGGAAGATTAACCGTCAGCATACCAACCCGCACTTTTGCCTCTTCAGCCGTGTGAGATATCACCTCACCATGCTGCCTGAGGCTGGGAATATAGACTGATCGTCCCACAGTAATTTCTCCTGCAGACAGCGTCTCTCCTGCTTCTTTCTCTTCAGCCGGCTCGAGTTCTCGACGTAAAGCATTGAGACTCTGTCGTATCTCTTCACCCCTGGTCTCCTGGTATGCGGAGCCTTCATTTTTCAGTTTACGCAGTTCCCTGATCAGCTCATCCACTGTATTTTTTGTTTTCCTGATCAGCTGTCCCGCCTCATCACGGGCTTCCCGCAGGATATCTTCGCGCCTCGCCCGCAGCAGCTCACGTTCTTTTTCCAGTTCTTCCATTAACAGTTCGGCCCGACTTCTCTCCGCTGCTGCCCGCCTGCTATCCCGTGAATACCGCTGTTGATCTTCCACCAGGCGGGCAATTACTGTTTCAACCTGATCATGGGAACGGTGCAGAAAACTCCTGGCTTTTCCCAGGACAGTTTCCGGTAGCCCCAACCGGCCGGCAATGTGAAAAGCGTTACTCTGTCCCGGTACACCCTGCAGAAGTCGATAAGTGGGCTCCAGCGTATCGGGGTCAAATTCCATGGCCGCATTCTGCATCTCGTCCTGAAGCTGGGCAAAAAGTTTCAATTCATTAATATGAGTGGTGGCAACAGTAAGAGCTCCTCTGGCCGTAAGTTCAGCCAGGATAGCCATGGCCAGGGCGGCCCCTTCAGAAGGATCTGTGCCCGCTCCCAGCTCATCGAATAGAACCATTGAATCGGATCCGGCTTCAAGCAGGATCTCGATAATATTTTTCATATGACCGGAAAAAGTACTCAAAGATTGAACAATACTCTGCTCATCACCTATATCAGCCCGGATTTTTTTAAATACAGTTATTTTGGTTCCTTTTTCAGCCGGGACTTGAAGTCCGCACTGGGCCATTACCGTCAGCAGGCCCATTGTTTTCAAAGCTACCGTCTTGCCGCCTGTGTTCGGCCCGGTAATAACTAAAGTTCTAATCATTTCATCAAGTTCCACGGTGAGGGGCACTTTCCCTCCTGGTAAAAGAGGATGCACCGCTTCGTCCAGGGAAAATAATCTCTCTCCGGCAGCGGGCAAGCCAGGCTCCACTCCGTTCTGTTCGACACTGAGGGCCCCCCGGGCACAAATGAAGTCGAAGCGGGCATACAGATCAATATTTTTTCGCAGATCACTTTCAGCGTCAGCCACTTTACTGCTGAGCTTATAAAGTATCCTCTCAATTTCCTTTTCTTCCGCCCTTTCTGCCGTCCTGCACTCATTCTGGAGCTGAACAACGGGGAGCGGTTCAATAAACAGGGTGGCTCCACTGGAAGACTGATCATGCACTATTCCATCCACCTGCTGCCTGTATTCCTGCCGAATGGGCAAGACATAACGCCCGGAGCGAATGGTAATCAGTGCTTCCTGCAGGTAACGTTTGTACTGCGAGCCACGGATGTATTCTTCCAGTTTATCCCTGATTCGGCTCTGCAGGTTGCTTTTCTTCCTTCTTACAGAGGAAAGCTCAGGTGAAGCACTGTCAAGTACATTGCCGTTCCCATCAAGAGAATGAATCAGTTCCGAAAAAAGTTCCCGGCATGGTTCCATCGATCCGACAATTTCATCCAGAAGAGGGTAAGACTGCGCATTGTCCTCCTCTTTCATGAATCTCTGGCAGCGGTGAACAGCTTCAATAAAGTGAGATATATGGGCCAGTTCACCGCCCTGCAGGATCGCTCCCCTTCTGGTCCTGATGAGAAGCGGCTGAATATCTTCAACCATACCCGGGGTAAAAGCATTTCTGACAGTAAGTATCCGGCCTTCACCAGTTTCACTCAGCATGTTTGCTATCTCTTCACGATCCGAAGAAGGCATCATCGAAAGAGCCATTTCCCGGGCCCACGGAGAAACGGTTAGAAAAGCAAGCTTCGCCCTAATCTGGTCAAACTCCAGCACTTCAATTTCTCGCTCTGTAATTACTTCATCCAAGATACTCTCTCCTCGACAGGTAAGCATTCCCGGTCACCACGTAACGCAAAGGTTTATCTTGAGCTACTGACAATCCGATGCGCGTCGTCGTTTTAACAGGCCGGTACTGAGAAACAGTTTTATTTAAACCCAGGTAAAGCGGTTTTTCCCTCAGATCATGCCCGTTAAAACTGCTATCAACATCAAAAGCCTGACACAGCTTTCCCGGGCCATTGGTAAGATTAGTTTTTGAAACCGCCTGGCCCCGCCTCGCAACGATGAGGGGCAATCCGTCCACGGGTTCCACCGACCTGACGAGAACCGCTTCACCTACACCTTCCTGGCCCGTTACAACATTAAAACAATAGTGGTTACCATATATAAAATAAACATACGCCATTCCCGGCAGCCCAAACATTACTGCGTTGCGGGACGTTTTACCCCTGGCAGCATGGCAGGCGGGATCATTGTTGCTTAAATATGCTTCCGTCTCTACAATTATCCCGCTGACCAGGCCTTCTGCCGATTCCCGGCACAAAAAATGTCCAAGCAGGTCACGGGCTACTTCCACCGTTTCGCGCCCGAAAAAATTTTCTCCCAGAAGTTGCATTATGTCTTGTTGTTTCCCCTTTCGGGTAAAATTGCAAACTTAAAAACCGGCCTGCGACATCGTAACAAAGGTCTGCAGGCCGGATTTCTTCCCGGTACTTTTTTGATCAGCCATTAATATCCAGGTAAAAATTGATCACTGCTTCCTTTAATAATTCGGCAGTGGGAGTAAGATATTGACTGGCAAATATTACCACCTTTGAATATTCCAGGGCCTCCATAAACAGGCGAAGAGGAATAAGAGAAACAGCAGCGATAATGATATAAACAAAAATCGCCCCAACGAGAGCTCCCAGAAAAGCACCGCCCAGACGGTTGATAAAACCGATGATGGGCACACGATTAACCCACCGCAGAGCTCCGGCGAAGAATTTGAATACCAGGCTCAAGAGCAAAAAAAGAACCAGGAAAGTAATAATACCCGCCACCAGACGCGGCGCCTGCTCCAGGGCCAGATCTATACCCAGATCCATGATCAGATCATGATGAGGAATGATATCTTCCTGATTAATGTAAGCAGCCAGATCGTCACTGAAAAATCGGCTCCCACACAGAGACAAAATTACGATGATCAGGAATCCGAAAATATCAATAAACATCTTGGCCAACCCACGGGAAAAACCACTCAAGATGTGTAACAAAAATATCACCAGCAGAAAAATATCAAACCAGTTCATCTATTTCACCCCGCTTTGCATCCGCGCTGTGAAGCTCTGTTTTTTCTTTTAACCTGAGCATTTCATCAGCAATATTTAATGCCGCCAGGACTGCAATTTTATGTTTGCTTATCTGAACATTCTTTTCAGCAAGCTCTTTCATCATGTGATCAACATAACGGCCAACCCTGTATAACTGTTCCTGGGTTGAAGTGCCACGTAAAGTATATTCTTCCCCCATAATAATCAAAGTGACGCTGATCTTTTCTTCCATATATCGTCCCCGCCTTCCGGTTAGTGGCAACGATCTTTTCGACCTGTTATTTCGGGATTGACCACATCATATCCTTCCTGAAACAGAATAGCGAGGCTAGCAACTCTTTTTACCCGATCTCCCGATTTATTTATGGAAAATTCGGGTTTACGCCCAAGTTGTCATGACCCCTCACCGCGCAAAACCGCTCCGCGACTCAACAGGGCATTTTTGATATCCTCAAATACCCGGTTAACTTCTGTGTCAGTTAAAGTCCCTTCATCCCGCCTAAAGGTTATCGAATAAGCAAGGCTTCGTTTGCTGGCCGGGATCTGTTTTCCTTCAAAAAGATCAAAAAGAACTACGCGGCTGACAAAATCTTTACCCGCTTCTCTAATTGTTTGGGCCAAATCTTCGGATGCTATATTTCTGTCCACAATAACCGCAATATCCCTTTTGGCAGCGGGATAACGTGGTAACGGCGTAAAGCAGGGCACCGGTTTAGCCATTTCAAAGAGCAGGGTTAAATCAATTTCTGAAACAGTAACCGGTTGATCAATTTCCCAGGCTTCCGCCACTTCGGGGTGAAGCTGACCAATAAAACCGAGTACTACATCATCAACTTTTACCAGGGCGCTTCGAGCAGGGTGAGTAAAAGGAAGCACCTGCTGAATAAATTTAACTCCTTCAATTCCGTAACGCCTGAGAATGGTTTCTAAAACTCCCTTAATCACGAAGAAATCCGCTTTAACGGAAGGTACCACCCAGTTCGGCTCAGGTATAATACCGCTTACCGCCATACCCAGGGTCGGTTTTTCAGCAGGTTTTTCTTCCAGCGGCAGCGAATCGGCTATATAAACAGATCCCACTTCAAAAAGCAACTGGTTTAATTCACTAAAACTGCAATTATGCTGCACAGCTTTCAGCAAACCGGGCACTAAAGTGGTCCGCATGGCTGACTGTTCCTCCGAAAAGGGATTGCGAACGGGAATATAACTCATCCTGGGATCATGTTCCGGCAAGCGCAGGTGATGCAGACCGGAGGGATTAATAAAAGCATGAGCGATGCATTCATAAAAACCGGCGGAAATCATGATTTCCTTGATCGCACCTTTGAACCTTTCTTCTTCTTCTTCCCTGTTTTCAATTAATTCTCCTCTGGGAAGAGTGAGCGGTATGCGATCGTAACCGTACAAACGAGCCACCTCTTCAACAATATCTTCTTCGATCTTAACATCCGCCCTGCGGAGAGGAACAGTAACTTCGATCAAGTCATCTTCAGACGGAGAAACGAAAAAACCGAGATTATTAAGCAGAGCCAATATCTCGGCCATATCAATATCTATCCCCAGTATCCTGCTGATCCTGCAGGCGCTGACTGTCAGATGATGCGGTTCCACAGTCGAATAATTTTCATCAACCACTCCACTTAATACTTTCCCCCCGGCCAGTTCATTGAGCAACAGGGCAGCCCGATTCTGAGCCCACATAACTGCTTCCGGGTTAACTCCCCTTTCAAAGCGCTGTGAAGCCTCAGAAGGCAAGCTCAGACGGCGGGCCGTCTTCCTGATACTGGTGGGATTAAAAACGGCTGCTTCAATCAAAACCTCACGTGTGGCCGCGGTGATTTCGGTATTTTCACCACCCATTACCCCGGCCAGGCCAACAGGTTTATTGTTGTCAGCAATCACCACGTCCTCATCGGTCAGCTCACGCTCCACTCCGTCCAGAGTAATCAGCTTTTCTCCCATCCTGGCCCGCCTAACCAGGATTTTCCTCTCCTTGAGAAGTTGCAGATCGAATGCATGGAGCGGCTGTCCCGTCTCCCACATTACATAGTTGGTAACATCAACAATATTGTTGATGGGGCGCACACCCGCTTTCATCAATCTCAGCTGCATCCAGATTGGTGAAGGCCCAATCTGGATTTCCCTGATCACCCTTGCCGTATAACGTGGGCAAAGGTTCCGGTCATCTATATCCACTTTTACAGCTTCATAAGCCGGCATCTCCGTTTCCGGTAAATTCATGGCAGGCATTTTTACTTTTCCACCCGTCAGGGCGGCAACCTCGAAAGCGACTCCCAGCATACCGAGGCAATCGGCCCTGTTTGGCGTGAGATCAAGGCAAAGGATCTGATCACCAAAACCAAGCACTTGATCGACTTTTTCCTCCACCGTAATATTTTTATCGAGAATAAGAATTTCCTGATCTGATCCCAGTTCAAGCCCCAGTTCCCGGGCTGAACAGAGCATTCCGGCTGAAGTGACACCGTAAATAGGCCTTTCTTTAATTTCCCATCCGCCCGGCAGCACCGCTCCGGGCCTTGCTACGGCAACTTTATCTCCCACAGCCATATTTTTGGCTCCACAGACAATTTCATGAATGCCGTTTCCCGTATCGGTATCAACCAGAACCAGATTACCACGGCCTGGATGAGGCCTGATTCCTTTGACCTGGCCTACTACCACACCGGGCAGGGGAGAACCAAATGATTCAACCGCTCCTACTTCAATTCCCGCCATGGTCATGCGTTCACCCAATTCCTGCGGAGAAAGACCCGGATTAATATATTCAAGCAACCAGCTGAAAGGTACACGCATTATCAGATCCTCCAATCATGTCAACAAAAATATGTCAATTATATTTCATAGTTTCAAACATTCAACAAACTGAATCCCCTTCTGCGGTATTATCGCATTGATTAACCAAACTGTTTGAGAAAACGCAGATCGTTGGTGAAAAAATGGCGCAGATCGCCTATACCGTACTTAAGCATCGCTATGCGCTCAACTCCCATTCCAAAGGCAAATCCTGTCACTTCCCGTGGATCGTATCCGGACACTGAAAGAACGTGCGGGTGAACCATTCCGGCGCCGAGAATTTCCAGCCAGCCCGTATCACTGCAGACACGGCATCCTTTGCCTTTGCACATCACGCAAAGAATGTCTACCTCGGCACTCGGCTCGGTAAAAGGGAAAAAACTGGGCCGCAAACGAATCTTTTGTTCCGGTCCAAACATTTGCCGGACAAATGTCAGCAGCGTGCCCTTCAGATCGGCAAAGGTTATATCTTTATCCACAGCCAGCCCTTCTATCTGGTGGAACATGGGAGAATGAGTGGCATCATCGTCACGACGAAAAACTTTACCCGGAGCAATGATGCGGACAGGCAGACGAGGAGCTTTTTTCTCCATCGCTCTGACCTGGACCGGAGATGTATGGGTGCGCAACAAATATTTTTCAGTGAGATAAAAAGAATCCTGCATGTCACGAGCCGGGTGATCGGCCGGAAAATTCAATGCTTCATAATTATAGTAATCAGTTTCAATATCCGGGCCATGAGCGACCTGAAAACCGAGACCGACAAAAATCTCCTTTATTTCATCCGTGATCAGGGTCAGGGGATGTTTCTGGCCCATCGAAACCGGCCTGCCGGGCAGAGTTACATCAATTCTTTCTTTCTCCCATTGGTTGCTCCTGGATAAATCCCGCAGGGCGTGTTCCCGCTGCTCGATAACCTCTTCCAGCAATGTCCGAAGATCATTGGCCTGCCTGCCAACTGCAGGTCTTTGTTCAGAAGGAATAGTGCCCAGCCCCCTCAATATAGCAGTCAGTTCTCCTTTCTTACCTAGAAAACGCACTTTTATCTCTTTTAATTCTTCCGGAGAAGCTGCATTTTCAATCTGCAAGCGAGCTTCTCTACCCAGCTCTTCCAGCTGCTGCTGCATTAAAAACACCTCCACAAAATTAAAAATCCCTTCGAAAAGGGACGAAAGGGATTTTCCCGCGGTACCACCCATTTTAGCCGTAGCCGGCTCACTTGGACTCGATAACGGTGGTTCCCCGTCTCCTACCTACCGGGCAAAACTGCCGTTCAGCGGGAAGCTCCGGAGTGAATTTCAACCGGCGGAACCGGGACACAGCTTGCAGTCGCGGCTGATCCTCCCTGGTCGATTCCTGTTCCGGTCTACCTGTCTCCTTCACAGCTTTAGTATTTATAAATCATGTCTGCATTATTATAGCACCTTGGCCTTCTGTCATCAAGCAGCTCAGGCTTGGCGCTGGCGCATCATTTCATAGATAATCACCGCACCGGCAGTAGCAGCATTAAGTGATTCTACATTACCATCAAGAGGGATGGCTACACTGCAGTCAACTGTCGAAAGCAATTCTGGAAGTATGCCCGCGGCCTCGTTGCCAATCACAACAGCTGTAGGCCGGGTATAATCAGCCTCCCAGTAGGGAAGAGGCGCCCCGGCGGTTG
>JAGYMW010000063.1 GCA_018400435.1 Bacillota bacterium
CGCACGGGAGATCTGGCTTCAGGTCCAGTCACTCTCAAGGATGGAGAAGAATTTATCCTGACAACATGCCCTTACCCGGGAGACGAAAAGAAAGTATCGATAACTTATCCCCTGTTGCACCAGGATATAAAACCAGGCGAGACCGTGCTCATTGATGATGGCTTAATCATTCTGCAGGTGCTCAGGGTTGCAGGCCAGGATATTGTATGCAAGGTAGTTAATGGCGGAAAATTGCACAGTCACAAAGGATTAAATACTCCTGAAACCAGGATAAAACTACCGGCAATAGATGAAAAAGACCGGGAAGATATAAAACTGGCCCTTGAACAGGGAATAGATTTTCTGGCTGCTTCTTTTACCCGCAGCGTCGAGGATATTCTTGAAATACGCCGGCTGGTTGAAAGTGAAAATTCTCAAATTATGATCCTGGCCAAGATCGAAAGCCGGGAAGGGATTGAAAATTACGATTCAATTCTGGAAGTCGCAGACGGAATAATGGTAGCCCGCGGTGATCTGGGAGTGGAAATTCCACCGGAGGAAGTCCCCCTTCTGCAGAAAGAATTCATCAAAAAATGCAATCGGGTTGGCAAACCCGTCATAACGGCTACCCAGATGCTGGACAGTATGATCCGTAACCCACGCCCCACAAGAGCAGAAGCAAGTGACGTGGCCAACGCGATTTTTGACGGTACTGACGCTGTAATGCTTTCCGGAGAAACTGCAGTAGGCCGTTTTCCCGTTGAAACGGTAAAAACAATGAGTAGAATTGCCGAAAGGGCTGAAGAGGGCATCGATTACCGTAAAATATTGGATGAACAGAGCAATTCAATTGGAAAATCTATTACAGATGCCATTAGCTATGCCACCTGTTCCATAGCCCAGGAATTGGGTGCCGATGCTATTCTAACGGCGACTCAATCTGGAACTACTGCCAGAATGGTTTCCAAGTACAGGCCGAAGGCGCCTATTATTGCTATTTCTTCGCGCCGACGAGTAGCGTCACAGTTGACTTTAACCTGGGGAGTTGTCTCAGTTATTTGCCCACCTGCAGAATCGACCGACGAAATGTTTTCCAACGCCATGCAATATACCCTCCAGAAAAAACTGATCAACAATGGTGACCTGGTGGTCATCACCGCCGGTGTACCGGTTGGAATATCCGGGACCACCAATTTGCTCAGGGTTGAGACGGTGGGTGAGATTATTGCCAGGGGAACTGGTGTTGGAAAATCCGCCGTCAGCGGTGAAGCTTTTATTGCAAAAAATGAGAGCGACCTGAAAAATTTCAAGGAAGGGATGATCCTGGTCAGCAAAACAACAGATAGGGAATATCTTCCATCAATGGGAAAAGCGGTAGCCCTTGTAACTGAAGAAGGCGGTCTTACTTCTCACGGTGCTATTGTGGCTATAAGCCTTGGTAAACCGGCCGTTGTGGGTGTGAGCAAAGCGGAGGACACAATCAAAACAGGAGAAATTATTACCGTGGATGCTATACGGGGCCTGATTTACCGCGGTCGGGCCAAGGTTCTCTAAATAAACTGGAGATGATTATTACGAACAGTCATGAAACCAGAATCCGGGTGCGCTATGAAGAAACAGACCAGATGGGGGTGGCATATTATGCTAATTACCTGGTTTGGTTTGAGGTCGGGAGGACAGAGCTGATGCGCAATCTCGGTCTTACTTACAAGGAATTTGAAAAGAGTAATCTTTACCTCCCGGTTCTAAAAGCATATTGTGAATACAAACAGCCAGCCCATTACGATGATGATTTGAACGTAATTACCAGGCTGGAAAGCGCCCAGAATATAAGAATTACTTTTAATTACGAAATCAAAAAAACAGGTAAACTGCTGGCCTCGGGTTACACCGAACACGCTTTTATAAATGACGCAGGAAGGCCGGTGGTTTTACGAAAAACCAGCCCTTTTCTCTGGAATAGACTATGCATGGCGCTTGAAAAACAATCTGAGTAAAGCAGGGGACAGAGATGATAAAAAAAAGTGAAAAGATCGGCATTGTCTACCATCCCGATTATCTGTTGCACACCAGGAGCGATCATCCTGAACGCATGGAGAGGCTGGAAAAGATTATTGATCTGCTCGAAGAAAAAAAGGTTTTTGAACGGATAGAAATGATTGAACCTGAACCGGCTAAAATTGAAGAAGTAGCCCTGATCCATGATATGGAATATATCAGATCGATCGATAAAGCCTGTCGATCCGGACAATACTACCTGGATATGGATACTTATATTGTGCCAGAGTCTTATCGGATAGCACTTCTTTCAGCGGGCGGAGCTCTTGCTGCCCTGCAAGGTGTTCTTTCAAACAAAACACGCAGGGTTTTTGCTCTTAACCGACCTCCCGGCCACCATGCTGAACACAGCAGGGCAATGGGTTTTTGCATATTTAATAACGTGGCTGTAGCGACAGCTGTGGCCAGGACTGCTTATGGTTTGAAAAAAATTGCAATTGTCGACTGGGATGTTCATCATGGCAATGGGACCCAGCACAGCTTTGAAAGCAATCCCGATGTTTTATATATTTCAATCCACCAGAGCCCTGCATATCCCGGAACGGGAGATATATATGAAGTGGGGTTTGGACCCGGTAAGGGGTATACGATCAATATACCGCTTCCACCAGGAAGTGGAGATCCCGAATATCTCATGTTTTTCAATCAACTGATTATTCCCGTCCTCGACCAGTTTGAACCGGAATTGATCATTGTATCAGCCGGCCAGGATATTTACAGCAAGGATCCACTGGCTGGAATGCTTGTTACCCATAGCGGTTTCTACAGGATGACCGAAGCACTGGTTGATCTTTCCGAGCGCTACTGCGGAGGAAAGTTGATGCTATGCCTCGAAGGAGGATATCACCTGGATGGACAGGCAGGTGCGGTGCTTCAGGTTCTCAACGCCCTGGGCCAATGGGAACTGGAAATCAGCGAAGAATCAGAAGAAAGAGAACCTAGAGATGACGTTCAACAAATGCTCAGGAAAATATTGCACCTTCAAAACAAATACTGGGATTTGTAAACAGGGGAAAGGGATTATTAAAACTTTAGTTAACTTAAATCCATATGGTAAAGGACCAACCCACCAGGCAGTTTGGGGAAAAAGTAAGTTGACTTTCCAGGCATGACCAGGCCCATTTTCGAACGTTCAAATATTTTTTCCACGGGGACTTCATCGAGGATAAAAGCCCAATCGGCTTTTCCGTTTTTTACTTCTCTCAGACATTTAGCCGGATCATGTTCAAAGGATATGGAAAGAGCATTTTCCTCTTCCAGGGAAGCACCATAAACATTTTTATTTTTATCGAGG
Source organism: Bacillota bacterium (assembly GCA_018400435.1). Taxonomy (GTDB): domain Bacteria; phylum Bacillota; class Dethiobacteria; order DTU022; family DTU022; genus M55B129. The sequence continues at coordinate 3,332 of JAGYMW010000063.1, forward strand.
ATATATTCATGCAGCAGGGAAATGGCCAGGTCACCTCTGCGGATGTTGAAATTTGGTTGGATCAGATAGGCTTTACCGGAGCAGAAAAGGCCAAATCCACATTTTTCATCGCCGATTATTTTGAGTTCTCCTCTGAATTTTTCAAGATCAAGGCTGTCCAGCATCCCAGATTCAGTAATGACGAAGTGTTCCCGCAACCTGGCCATAAGTTCTTTTTTTACATCTTTCTTTAGTCCCATCAGGAGACGTTGGGTCGGAAGAGCTATAAGCCCCTCATCCTGCATGCTCACCATGGTAGAGAGAACAAAGGAAGTTCCATTGTTGTCTCCAGTATGTGATTTTATCTGCGAATAATGCAGTGCCGTTTCGTAACGATGATGGCCGTCGGCAATTAGTATCTGACGTTTCCGAAAATATTCCGTGATCTCTTCGAGCACAGCAGGCTCATGAACCTGCCATAGGCGGTGAATCTGTTGGGAATCTTCCCTGGCTTCAAAAAGAGCTTTTTCAGGTTTAGCATATTTAAAAAGATTGCTCATAAAACCTTCTGGATCAGGGAAAAGGGTAAAGATGGGGCTAATGTTGCTCCTGGTGGTATTTAACAGGGCCAGGCGATCTTCCTTGGGTCCTTTCATTGTCAATTCATGAGGTAAAACATTTTGCCTGCCGTACGGTTCAAGTTTGAGAGCGGTAATAATGCCAAGCCGTTTCATTTCCAGGCCATTGAAAACAAATCCCTGTTCGTAAAGATAGTACCCTGCAGAATTGTCCAGCTGAAGGACGTCATTAGAGAGCCATTGCTCAAGGGTTGAAGCGGCGCGAGTATAACGGTTATTATGCTTATTGTCTCCGGCTATGGTTAAACCGTATTCCAGACGAATTATATTGTGGGTATCCAGTTTATGCAGGCGATTTTGCTCCTGTGGATCAATAACATCGTAAGGGGGGGTTATAACATGAGCGATGTTTTTAATCTTGCCGGGATTGAAACGAATTCCTTTAAAGGGTCTGATTTCTGCCATTATCTTCCTCCAAAAAAGTTTCAAGGAATACTGCTGTTATTTAACGTAGTTATTCTATATTAACGGAAGCTTATTTGCAACTTCGACAAGGCGTTTTGCATTGCCTGAAGCCCTGAACTGTGCTATACTACCTCTGGTACTTAAAACGCACGTCCGTTTAGTCGGGGCCGGTTGGCGATTAGCTCGGTTCCAGACAATGATGCGGGCGGTGGTTAAAACAACAAGGAGGAATGGATTTGGCCAGAGTAAGTATGAAACAGCTGTTGGAAGCGGGAGTTCATTTCGGACATCAAACTCGCCGCTGGAACCCGAAGATGAAAAATTACATCTTCACAGAACGTAATGGGATTTACATTATTGACCTGCAGAAAACTGTAAAACTAATGGACGTCGCTTACAATTTTGTCCGCGATATTGTCGCCGATGGCGGGAGCATAGTTTTCGTTGGTACGAAAAAACAGGCCCAGGAATCGATAAGGGTCGAATCTGAAAGGTGCAAAACTCACTATGTCAACCACCGTTGGCTAGGCGGTATGCTGACCAACTTTAATACGATCAGAAAAAGAATCAACCGGATGATTGAACTTGAAAAAATGGAGGTCGACGGGACTTTTGAGCGTTTGACCAAAAAAGAAGTTTTAAATTTAAGACATGAACATGAAAGATTAATGAAGTTCTTAAATGGAATCCGGGAAATGAAAACCCTGCCAGACGCTCTTTATGTTGTCGATCCTCGAAAAGAAAAGATTGCGGTCGCAGAAGCCAGGAAGCTTGAAATTCCTGTAATTGCCATTGTCGATACAAACTGCGATCCCGATGAAATTGATTACCTGATTCCAGGCAACGACGATGCCATAAGGGCTGTCAAACTGATCACTTCAATTATGGCTGATGCCGTTCTTGAAGGTAAGCTGATCAGCGAAGTCCCGGAAGAAACTGAACAAGAATCTGAGATAGAAGCCGGAGAAAAAACAGAATCAGTAGAAGTAGAGGCAGAAGATACAACGTCTACGGAAAATACAGAAACAGCAGAGCCGGAAAGGCCTGCAAAAGATGAAGGAAAAGCTTCATCCGGAAAAGATGAATAAGACCGGCAAAGAAACAGGAAGATGTATAATAGTACAATGTTGTAATGAAAGGGTGAAAAACGATGCAAATCGATGCAAAAGCGGTTAAAGCTCTGCGGGAAAAAACTGGAGCAGGCATGATGGACTGCAAAAAAGCACTGAAGGAAACTGACGGAGACGAAGAAAAAGCAGTCGACATCCTCAGGGAAAAAGGTTTGGCTGCAGCAGCCCGCCGGGCTGATAGAACAGCCAACCAGGGGATTGTTGATTCATATATTCATCTTGGCGGTAAAATAGGAGTCCTGGTTGAAGTAAACTGCGAAACCGATTTTGTGGCGAGAAATGATGAATTCCGTGATTTCGTGAAAAACATATGCCTGCAGGTGGCGGCAGCCAATCCAGCTTATTTGAGCAAGGAAAATGTCCCAAAAGATATCATAGATAAAGAGGCTCAAATAATAAAAGCACAGGCCTTGAATGAAGGCAAACCGGAGAAAGTCATTGAAAAAATCGTTGAAGGGCGCCTGAATAAGTTTTATCGCGAGAACTGTTTGCTAGAGCAGGCTTACATTAAAGATGAAGACAGGACAATCAGTGAACTGCTGACGGACCTGGTTGCTAAGATCGGTGAAAATATTGTGATCAGGCGCTTCAGTCGTTTCGAGGTCGGCGAAGGCCTTGAAGGCGGAGAATCCTGTTTTTAAACGGGAAGGACGAAAAAAGAACACTTTTAAGTGTTCTTTTTTTTGCCACTGTTGTAGGAAAAATAATATTTTAAGGGGAGGGTGTTTCTGATTTTTGTCGAATAAATAAAAATCAGGAGGTGCGTTTTGGGACAAGCGGTTTATAAACGTGTTGTTCTGAAATTGAGTGGAGAGGCGCTTGCCGGTCAGCAGGGCTTTGGTATTGATCAAGAAGTTTTGGAAAGCATAGCGCTGCAGATTAAAGAAGTAATTGATTTTAAAGTTGAAGTAGCAATAGTAGTCGGCGGTGGGAACATCTGGCGAGGAGCCCAAGCCGGCAAGAAGGGTATGGATAGGGCTACTGCTGATTATATGGGTATGCTGGCTACAGTTATCAATGCTCTCGCCCTGCAGGACGCTCTTGAAAGGCACGAGGTTGATTCGAGAGTACAAACTGCCCTTGAAATGAAACAGGTTGCTGAACCATACATAAGAAGGAGAGCACTGCGCCATCTTGAAAAAGGACGGGTAGTTATTTTTGCCGGAGGTACAGGCAATCCCTACTTTTCAACTGATACCACTGCCGCCCTGAGAGCGGCGGAAATAGAAGCAGAAGTAATCTTGCTGGCCAAGGGAAAGGTTGATGCGGTATACAGCGAAGATCCCCTTATTAACCCGGCGGCCAAGCGATTCAGTGAATTAAATTATATAGAGGTTATCAACCAGGGGCTCGGGGTAATGGATTCAACAGCGGCCTCGCTGTGCATGGACAATAAAATTAAATTAATCGTGTTCGGTTTAAACCTGGGTAACATTAAAAAGGTGATTATGGGAGAAAATATTGGCACAATGATCAAGGGTGGGTGACTATGGAAGAAGAAATTTATATGGATGCCGATGATCGGATGGATAAAGCGATAAGTGCATTCAAGCGTGAACTTTCCACGCTACGGGCAGGCAGGGCAACCCCGTCACTTCTCGATAAAATCGAAGTCGATTATTATGGGACACAAACTCCTTTAAACCAGATTGCCGGTGTAACTGTCCCTGAATCACGATTACTGGTTATTCAACCGTGGGATAAGCAGGCCATGCCGGAAATTGAAAAGGCTATCTTAAAATCCGATCTGGGATTAACCCCTTCAAATGACGGCAATGTAATTAGACTGGCAATTCCCCAGTTGACTGAAGAAAGACGCAAAGAACTGGTTAAATTTGTCAGAAAAAAGGCAGAAGAAAGCAAGGTCATAATTCGCAATATACGACGTGATGCCAACGATGGTATCAAGCAGCTTGAAAAATCCGGCGACATATCGGAAGACGACCGCAGGCGAGCACAGGACGATATTCAGGAACTAACAGACACTAAGATAGAAGAAATTGATAAAATACTGGCACAAAAAGAAAATGAGATGATGGAAGTTTAATTACTTTTTCAAGCCCATTAAACACGTGATCGACATCAGAAGTACAGAGCAGAAAATCACGAGAGGCGGTTCTCTCTTTTTGAATGGGAAGGGGGAACCGTTTTATTAAATGGTGGTGAAGAGAAGTGCAGGATGAAAATCATGAAGAGCAGCTGCTGGAAGCTATAGATTATCATAAATTACCCCGCCACATAGCTATTATTATGGACGGTAACGGACGCTGGGCCGTAGAAAGAGGCTTACCGAGAAAAGAAGGGCACCGGCAGGGTATGGAAACCATTAAAGAGATTGTTCGAAATTGTAACAAATTACATATCGAGGTTCTCACTCTTTTTGCCTTTTCCACTGAAAACTGGCAGCGCCCAAAATGGGAAGTCAATTACCTGATGAGCTTACCTGAGAAATATTTTAATTCAGATCTCCCAGAACTGATTGAAAAAAATATTCGGGTCAAACTGATTGGCGAACACGAAGGCCTGCCCGGCAGAGTGCAAAAAGCAGTACTGGACGGCGTGGAAAAGACAAAAGAAAACACGGGAATGATTTTAAACTTCGCCATGAATTACGGGTCCCGTTCGGAAATATTGCAGGCAGTGAATAATATTATTATCGATGTAACACAGAATAAAATAAAAAGTAAAATTGACGAAAACATATTTTCCAATTATCTTTACACGGCCGGACTAACAGATCCGGACTTGCTCATCAGGACAAGCGGTGAAATCAGAATTAGTAATTTTTTGCTCTGGCAGCTTGCTTACAGTGAATTCTGGTTTACCAACGTTTACTGGCCGGATTTTAAAGTAATTCATCTACTGGAAGCAATCTTTGATTATCAACAGAGAAAGCGCCGTTTTGGCAAGATCGACAGCTAATAACTTCAGATAAACAGGATTGAGGACAATGCTCAAACTAAGAATCATATCCGCCTTAATTTTCGGCCCTCTGATATTGGGAATGGTCTATCTTGGAGGAATATTTTATACGCTCCTTCTGTTGACAATTGCCAACCTGGGCATCTATGAGTATGATAACCTCCTCAACAGACATGGATATAATACTCCACACTTTTTAAATCACCTGGCAGTGAACCTTTTTTTAATTGTCTTTTACCTGGAGTTACATGTTTTCGTGTTACCAATGATGCTCCTCATTCTTTTTGCCTATTTTATCTATATTTTGATTAATGTTGAGAATAAAAGTTATTTTGATGCAGCCGTTTCAATTTTGGGGGTGCTTTACCTCAGCCCATTACTTGGTTTCCTACTTATCTTGCGGATGCAACCTGAAGGGATGATCTACCTTTATTGCTTGCTTGGAGGAGTGTGGATGCACGATACTCTGGCTTATTTTATCGGTACGAAATGGGGAGCACATAAATTTGCCCCGTCTATCAGTCCAAACAAATCAGTTGAAGGCTCACTGGCCGGTATAGTAGGCACTGTCCTGGCTTTTTTCCTGGCAGTCATCCTTTATCCTCAATTACTTTCCATCAATCCAGTTGAAGCTGTGATTCTGGGCCTTGGAATAGCTGTTTTTGCACAATTCGGTGATCTGCTTGAATCCACTTTTAAGCGTCAGATAGAGGTGAAGGATACAAGCGGAATTATTCCCGGCCACGGGGGTATCCTTGACCGCTTCGACAGCCTTATTATTACCGCACCGTTTGTTTATTATTTCTTTTATCTTGTTAAGATGATCTAACATTTAAGCCAAACACTGCCAACCGCGTTTTTCATTTACCTTCTATCACCACATTAAGCTGTGAGCCAAACACTGCCAACCGTGCTCACGATCGCTCGCGCAGAAGTGAAGCGGCTCACATTTGGGGCTCCGCAAGGGCTG
>JAGYMW010000064.1 GCA_018400435.1 Bacillota bacterium
CATCTATCTTTATTATTATCTGCCATTTATAGCCTCTACCTTTCAATCTTTCAATCTTAAAAAAATCGGGATATAGCAAAATAACTATTTCTGTTATTCGCCCCCGATAGCAATGTGTTACTTATTATAACACAAACCAAAAATCACAGCCAAGCCAGGGTATTTTCATTAACCGCTTAAGGAAAAACATGGCTGCCATAACAGCTGCCGGCAGTGCAGGTAATGTTTCACGTGAAACATCTTAGCCCAGGCAATATGGACCATGTTTCACGTGAAACATCTTAATCCAGCCCTTCTGGAAGTAATCTTGTTGTAAGCCTCTCTAAATCATCATCTCCATAATAATATATTTCAATTGTCCCGCCTTCTCTGCCGCTTTTAATTTTTACTTTTGTCCCCAGTGCTCGTTGTATTCTTTGCTGGATCTCTTCGATGAGCGGATCCGTGTTTTTCATATCTTTATCTTTTTTAATCCCTGCCCTGCCTTTTTTTGCAGCTAATTTTTCTGCTGCCCGCGCCGACAATCCCTGTTCTACAATCATCATTGCCGCTTCATATTGCCTGCCCGGTTCCTCTATCGAAAGCAATGGCCTTGCCTGACCAGCAGTAATTGTTCTGCTTGCCATGAGATCGCGGACTGGTTCAGTCAATGACAGCAGTCGCAAACTGTTTGCCACTGTTGGCCTGCTTTTCCCCAGCCTTCCAGCTAGTTCCTCTTGAGTATATTTAAAATCATCGATCAGCCTGCGATATGCTGCCGCTTCTTCCAATGGGTTTAAATCTTCCCGTTGCAGGTTTTCAATCAGGGCCATTTCAAGCATCGTTTTTTTATTTATCTTTTTAATTACTGCCGGCACTTTCTTCAATCCGACCATCCTTGCCGCCCTACATCGTCTTTCTCCGGCTACCAGTATATACCCCTCTCCTTCCGGGTCAGGGGAAACAACCACCGCTTGCAGTATGCCGTGTTCTTTTATTGATGAGGCAAGCTCTTTCATTTTATCTTCATCAAAGTCTCTGCGCGGCTGGAAAGGGTTTGCTTTGATTAAATCAAGCTCAATTTCATTGCTCCCTTCTTTATCGTTCACAGCCTCAGGTATTAATGCTCCCAGCCCTTTACCCAGTCTCCGTTTTTCATTCATCTTTCTTTAACCTCCCGGGCAAGCTCGCGGTAAAGCACTGCTCCCTTGCTCTTTGGATCATAATCAAATATGTTCTTTCCGTAACTTGGCGCTTCACTCAGACGAACATTTCGCGGTATTACTGTTTTATATACATAGTGCTTAAAATAATTTCTGACTTCCTCTGCCACCTGTTCCGATAAATTTGTCCTGCTGTCATACATGGTCAGCAAGACTCCTTCTATGCGCAGAGCATTATTGAGATGTTTGCGGACAAGAGCAATCGTATTCATCAACTGTCCAAGTCCTTCCAGAGCATAATATTCGCACTGAATCGGAATGATGACGCCGTCTGCAGCATTAAGCGAATTGATAGTTAAAAGGCCAAGAGACGGTGGGCAGTCAATAAATATATAATCGAAATCTTCTTTTACTTCCTGCATTGCCCGCTTTAATTTTGCTTCTCTTGAAACCATTGAAACCAGTTCAATTTCTGCTCCCGCCAGCTGAATAGTAGCCGGGACTGCATAAAGATTCTTCCACCCGGTCCTGATTATTGTTTTTTTAATATCTCTTTCATTGATAAGTACGTCATAGATACAGAATTCTATGTCCTTTTTTGACAACCCGGTCCCACTGGTAGTATTCCCCTGCGGATCTATGTCCACCAGGAGTACTTTTCCCCCCATATCTGCGAGAGCAGCCCCCAAATTCACAGCTGTTGTTGTCTTTCCCACGCCGCCTTTTTGATTGGTTATTGCCACAACTTTGTTCATTAAATCAATCTCTCCCACCCTGGAACCGTCTTAAACCTCTTCCTGGGAATATTCTCACGTTATTTTCTTTCCACCATTTCTTTCGTTAATCTTATGGTCACTTCAATAAATTCTTCTTCTACCTTTTCTGTTACATCTGGTGTTAACCCCGATTTTTTGATCATTTCTACCGCTTCGCGGATTGTGTTTAGAAATATTCGCATATCTCTTATTACAGGCTTTGAATTATTTTTCCGTTTTTTTCTCTTCTCCTGCGGTATCCTTGCCATGATCCTTTTTTCGACTTCTTTAACTGTCATTTCCTGTTCCGCTATTTCCGTAATCATTTTTATCTGCTCTTCTTCAGAATGCAGTTTTAACAGGGCTCTTGCATGCCTTTCACTCAATCCTTTTGCCAGTATCTCTTTTCTAACTCCTGTGCTTAATTTTAAAAGTCTGATTTTATTTGCTACGGTTGACTGTTTCTTGCCAATATTTTTGGCCAGTTGCTCCTGGGTCATATTAAATTTGTCAATTAGAAATATGTATCCCATGGCTTCTTCAAAGCAATTTAGATTTTCTCTCTGTAGATTTTCGATTAGGGCCAGCACGGCCATTTCGCTGTCTGAAAAGTTTTTGACAACTGCCGATATTTTTTGCCATCCCAGACTCCTGCAGGCCAGATATCTCCTTTCACCAACAACCAGTTCATAATCGCTCCCTGCTCTGCGTACTACTACAGGCTGGATCAAACCGTTTTCTTTTATTGAATTTGCCAGTTCCATGATCTTTTCTTGATCTATATTTCTTCTCGGTTGAAATTGGTTTTTCCTGATTTTATCAATATCAACCGCCACAACTTTTTCCGTAGTAGTCTCAAATACAACTTCAGGAATATTTGTCACCACCATTTTTATATTTTCCCCCGCACAAAATAAATTGGACAACAAACCATTCTTTCCTTCATGCTTTCAAAATATAACTCTCTGCATTCACATGCTTTCAGCATCTATTATAATCTTTTTTGCTTTCTCAATGTTATTTTATAGGGTTTTTAAAAGGTTTTCCTGCTTTCCTCGGATAATTGTCAGGCGTTTTTTTAGCTTTGATAATCCGGTATATTATTCTTGATTCTCCACCTGGCAGCTTATAAAACCATTTTTCTGCTATTTGTCCACCGCATTGTTCGATAGCTTTTTTTGCTATTCCAACTTCTTTTTCTCCTGCCGGTCCTTTATAAATAAAAACATTCCCGTCCATTTTAAGCAGGGGCAGACATATTTCCGCCAGAACATTCATTGCCGCCAGCGCTTTGCACATTACGGCATTATATTGCCCACGATGTTCTCGCTTATGACCAGTTTCTTCAACCCTTTCCCAGAACACCTCAGCTTTTAGCAAACCCAGTGCATCAATAACCTGCCTGATGAATGCCGCTTTTTTCCGGTTCGCCTCGATCATACAGATATTCACATCCGGCAGCATTATTTTTACTGGTATACCCGGTATACCACCACCACTTCCCACATCTGCCACCATGCTTTCCGGTCTTAGCTGTTTTAATTTCACTAAATAAAGGGAATCATATAACTGCTTGAAAACTATGCCTTCTATTGTCTTTTCTCCTGTTACCCTCTTACTCTGTAGCCCTTGTTCAAGCATTTTTGTATAAAGAATCAGCTGCTCTATTTTTTTACTTTCTGCAGTCAAATCCATGAGTTTAAGCATATTTTTAACTGCGTTTTCCCTGTTATTATTCAAAATCTTCTTCCTTCCAGTAATCATTACTTACCCAGACAGAATTCACTAAATATCTTATCCAGCAATTCCTCCTTAATCGTTTCCCCTGTTATTTCACCCATTTTCAACCATGCATTCTGCAGTTCAAGACTGACTAATTCAGGTTGTTCTTGCACCAGCATTTTCTGTGCTCGCTCAATGCATATATAAGTTTCTTCCAGTATTTGTTCATGTCGTATCGAAATTACCGCCGGGCCTTCACTAACTCCCTTAAAAAGCACATCCATCTGCTCCGCTGCCGCTTCTTCCAGCTCACTCATTCCTTCTCCTCTGATGGCAGCTGTTTGCACAACAGTGGCTTCTTTGTAGCATTTTCTTACTTTTTCCAACGAAATTTTCATCTCAAGATCCTTTTTATTGATCACTATAACCTTCCCCTGGTTTGGTTCCACCATAGCTGCGATTTTTCTATCTTCATCTTCCCACTTTCGCGAACCGTCATGCACGGTTATAATCAGTTTTGCCTGTTCCGCCGCCTTTTTCGAACGAGCTATGCCTTCTTTTTCCACTGGATCTTCGGTTCCCTGAATACCTGCCGTATCAATTAGTTTTATCGGATACCCTCCCAGGTTCATATATCCTTCCAGAATGTCTCGCGTCGTTCCCGGCATTTCATGTACAATAGCCCTTTTCTGCTTGAGCATCGCATTGAGAAGTGATGATTTCCCTACATTCGGCTTGCCAATGATAGCGATACTGACTCCTTCCTGGAAAGCTCTGTTTCTTCCAATATCTCTCAACATGCTTTTTATTTCTTCTTTTACATATGTGATTGCTGCTTCTACCTTTTTTAGATCACCATCGTCCATTTCGTACTCTTCCGGGTAGTCAAAAGATGCTTCCAGGGGTGCTCTTGCTTCAATCAGTCTTTCTCTTAATACTTTTACTTTATCGTCCAAAGCCCCCCTTATATTGCTTGCCGCTGCTTTTACTGCTTCTTCTGAACGTGCCTTGATCATATTGATAACCGCTTCCGCACGGCTTAAATCAATTCTGCCTTTAACAAAAGCTCTTTTTGTGAATTCTCCTGGCTCTGCTAATCTTGCGCCGTTTTGCATAGTAATTTTTAAAATTGTCCTCATAGCAAATACACCACTGTGGCAATTAATTTCAACTACATCTTCTCTTGTGTATGTATATGGCGCCGGCATAAATGAAACTAATACTTCATCGACTGTTTCACCTTTTTTATTTAAAACATGCCCATGATAAAGATGTTTTGCTTCAGGGTAATCGCAAGTCATTTTACCTGAAGGGATAAATATTTTATGCCCAATATCAAATGCCTTCGGGCCGCTCAGGCGCACAATACCAATGCCACCTTCTCCAAGAGGTGTGCTTATTGCCGTAATGGTATCATTTTCCTGCATTCCTCTCGCTTCCCCTCTTTCATAAATTTATCTCGTTCGGCAGCTCATAAAAAAACCGCCCCATTTCCGGGGCGGCACCGTCAATTTTTTATCAGCAGGGAGCGATAACCACTTTTCTGTACGGCTCCTCTCCTTCACTGTAGGTCTTAACCCCCGGATAATCCTGCAAGGCAATGTGAATAATCCTTCTTTCCTGAGGCGTCATCGGTTCAAGAGCCTGCACATGTCCTTCATTGTTAACTTTCCGTGCAACATTCCTGGCCAGTTGAGTAAGTGTTATTTCCCTTTTTTCTCTGTAATTTTCAACATCCAGAATAACCATTTTGTTGAGGTTGCTGAACTGTCTTCTTGTGATCACATTTAGCAGGTACTGTAATTCGCTTATGGTCCTACCTCTTCTGCCGATTAAAGCTCCCACATCTTCACCATATATATCAGCTTCCAATTTTTCATCGTCTTCCTGAATTTCAATTTTCCCTTTAATATTCATAAAGGTTATTGTTTTTTCAAGATAATCCGCCAGGTATGCTCCCGCCTGTCTGGCGGGACGAACCCTTACCTTTGCCTCTCTGCTGCCCAGCAAACCCAGTATCCCCTGCGACGGCTCTTCAATGACCTCAGCAATGGCATTGTCCTTTCTTATACCCAGTGCAGATAAAGCTTTTTCTATAGCCTCGTCTACATTACGGCCTACAGCTTCATATTCTATCATTTCTTAACCTTCCCTTTTGTGGCCTTTTTTTTCGAAACATTCCCCTGCAATTTACCTTCTTTTTTCTGACTGTCCATCTTGCTGCTGCCATCTGAGTCCTGCAGTGATTTTTTTTCTTTTATCTTTAAATCTTTTTTATTACCTTCTCCGACACTGCCTTGGTCTGCTGCACTGCTATTGTCCATTTTGCTAATAAACAAATGCTGTCCTATTGAAAATAGATTGTTCATAATCCAGTAGATGACAAGACCAATTGGGAAGCTGAAGCTAAACACTGTAATCATTATCGGCATCATGTAGAGCATCATTTTTTGGCTGCCTTCAGCTGGAGTAGACATTTTTGAATAAAGATAAGTCGTCGCTCCTGCAATTAAAGGGAATAGGTAGAGGACCCCTAACTGACCAATGATCCCTTCCAGGCTAATTCCTTCACTCCCCGGTAAATACGGCAATTCCAGTAAATTAATTTTTAAACTTTCTGTAACGACATTTGGAAACAAAAATGGATTGATTTTACCCATGTCCAGAAAAGCATTCGCTTCTCTCAGTAATCTAAAAATACCAATTAGTATGGGAAACTGAACCAGTAATGGCAAACATCCGGCCAGCGGATTAATATTGTTTTCCTTCATAAACTCAGTCATTACTTTATTCTGTTTTTCTTTATCATCTTTATATTTTTCCTGAATTTTCTTCATTTCAGGCTGCATTAACTGCATCCGCTTAGCCGATTGAATCTGTTTGTTGTTCAATGGGAAAGTGACCAGTTTAACAAGAACAGTCATAATAATGATGGCTGCCCCAAAATTTGGTACATACTCATATATAAAACTTAGCACGACCCCGAAAAATTGAGCTATTGCATCTATCATCTAATATCCTCCTACTGTCTGCCTTTTCTGACTGATCCATTATTCAACAGGATCGTATCCACCCGGATTAAATGGATGGCAACGTAAAATTCTTTTCATTCCCATGTACAGGCCCCGGACAATTCCATAACGTTCCACTGCTTCATAAGTATATTGTGAACAAGAAGGGTAAAACCGACATACTCGAGGTTTTAAGGGGGAAATGTAAATCATGTAAAAGCTTATTATAAAGAGACATATATTTTTAAAAATATGTCCAGTTATTCTTATTCCTCTAGTATAATAATTTTCCCTTTCCTGCAAAGATAATACAACTCCTTCTGCGCTCTGTTGAATTCAATATCCACCGCCGGCTTTCTGGCAATAATTACCATGTCGTAACCTTGTCTCAGTTTTCCTTCGAGCATTTTGATCGCTTCTCGGTAAACCCTTTTAATTTTATTACGAACTACACTTTTACCTACTTTTTTACTGACCGCGAAACCTATTCTGTTGTAGATCAATCCATTTGGACAGTAATAAAGGACGATGTTTCTCGTCACAACCGTCCTGCCATGGCGGTATACCCGCCTGAAATCCCAGTTTTTTTTCAACCTGTACAGCGTCATCTGATTTGATCAGGCACTGATTCTTTTGCGCATTTTTTGTCTTCTTCTTTTAATAACCTGTCTGCCTGCCTGCGTTTTCATTCTTTGAAGAAAACCATGCACGCGCTTTCTTTGCCTTTTTTTCGGTTGATATGTTCTTTTCATAACTTACCCCTTTATTATTCTTTGATATTATTAAAAAATTATACATTAATCATGGTAATCATGTCAAGAAATCAGAACGGTTGATAAATCTAACCATTGCTTTTCAGAAACCCCTTTGCAGGGGAGATTTAATCTGTTAATATGTTAATAACAGTTTCTTGTCATCTTCTATTTTGTAAATGTTATCCACAGCCTCTGTTAATAACTCTGTTTTATGTTAATAACTCTTGGTTCTTACTCTACTCGCAGGAGGATTTTTATGGACAACCACCTTAATGAAATATGGCAGTTAACTCTGCAGGAGTTGAGCAAGGACCTCAATAAACCAAGTTTCGAAACCTGGTTTAATCTGACCAGACCAGCTTCCATAGAAAATCAGTGCCTTGTTATAGAAGTACCCAATGATTTCACTAGAGAATGGTTTGAAGCTCGCTACAGCGATCAAATTCACAGAGCATTAAAAGAAATCACTTCAGAAAATTACCGGATCAGTTTTATTGTTTCCTCAGATTTCCAAAATTCAGATCTTAATCAGGATATTGCCACTGAAGATATTAATTCTTCACTAAATAGTCATTTTACAGCGCGTATTCCCATTAACAATAATACCAGTTCAACAAAGAATATTTCCAGTTTTAATCCTCGTTACACCTTTGATACATTTGTTGTCGGTTCCTGTAATCGCCTCTCCCATGCTGCTTCACAGGCCGTTGCCGAAAGCCCATCCAAGGCTTACAATCCACTTTTTATTTACGGTGGTGTTGGGCTGGGGAAAACGCACCTGCTTCATGCTATTGGTCAATATACCTTGCTCAATCACGGATTTAACAAGGTTTTCTACTTTTCATCTGAAAAATTTACCAATGAATTCATTAATTCAATCCGCGACAATAAAACTGTTGATTTTAGAAATAAATATCGTAATATGGATATATTATTAATTGATGATATCCAGTTTTTAGCCGGCAAAGAACAGACCCAGGAAGAATTCTTCCATACTTTCAATGCTCTCCACGACAACAATAAGCAGATTGTCATATCCAGCGATCGTCCTCCAAAAGAAATTCCCACCCTTGAAGACCGCCTTCGTTCAAGGTTTGAATGGGGACTGATCACTGATCTTCAGCCTCCCGATCTTGAAACACGTACCGCCATTCTCAAGAAAAAAGCTCTTTCAGACGGTATTGATATTTCTGATCAGGTTATTCAACACATTGCCAGCAAAGTAGTAACCAATATACGTGAACTTGAAGGAGCTTTGATCCGCATAGTTGCTTATGCTTCACTTTCAGACAGTCCGGTAACCATGGAACTTGCAGAAGACGCTCTGCATGATATTATTTACACAAGACAGAAAAATATTTCAGTTTCTCATGTTATTGAAATTACGGCTGCAAATTTTGGCATAAACCCTGAAGACATTCAGTCCAAAAAACGCACGCAAAATATTGCTTTAACCAGGCAGGTGGCCATGTACCTTTGCCGTATGCTGACCGATCTCTCCCTGCCCAAAATTGGTGAAGAATTCGGAGGCCGCGATCACACAACAGTCCTTCATGGCTTTAAAAAAATTGATTCACTGATCACTGAAAACAGTGATTTTAAACACAGGGTAGAAATGATTAAAAACGATATTCTTAATAATAACTGAACATCCTGTGGATAAAATGTGTTTAAATGATTTATTAATTTTACCGGAGATTAAAATCTTTTCTTTTAAACAATTTCTGCATACCTTATTCACAGTAAATTATTTTCTATTAATATTTTAAAGGACTATTTTTAAAAGTATTTTTTATCATTTTCGTCTAA
>JAGYMW010000065.1 GCA_018400435.1 Bacillota bacterium
CAATGTGAAACGCTGGAAAAACGACAAAATGGTCCAAAGATAGGTAGCAGCCAGCCTGTTGGAGGCATAGTCACAGTTACGCCGCATAAAGGGCTACCGGGATATGGTGTTGTTAAATAACGAAATAAAACGTTTGACTATAGTAGAAAATGATTTGTACACTGAAAAGGTTGAAATCAGGTCCAAATACAGCGTAACCCTACCCCACGGAAATTCCACGGCGATAGGGACAAGCTCATGGACCGCCCAAAACCGTAAAACATATTTCCTTTACAGTTCGCCAGTAGACATCATAAACATACCTCCATTTTATTATATATGGATCAGTAGCTTTATGAATTAATATACGTTTACTTGAACTCTAAATTTAATTATTTGACAATCCCATCCGGTCCATTGCTTCCGGCAGGGGAATTCCTTCCGGGCTCCAGCCGCGCAGAACATAATATTCACTGAGCATTTTACCCAGGTGGGGAAGACTGCCAGCTGCCGCTCCTTCTACACGATCATGGACCAGTAAGCGCGGGGGCAAGGTATCATCCTTGCGGCTAATACCCAGGCTGACATTGATCTGCCGTTTCAGGTTAAAAAGTCGCTCCCCGGTTGCAAAAAGCTCATCTTCATCGAAATCCCAGCCGGTTACCGCCGCTACCCATTCGGCAATGACCGCCGGGGGAACATGCCCCCTTATTAAAAACTTGCAGAGGCCCAGGGCGTTAAAGATGACCATGTAGTCCTGCATTCGTTTTGCCAACTGAGGCTTGTCTTTACTGGAGTGATAATCGTAATCATCTTTAAGACCAACTATTGAGGCGGGAAATGCTTTATTTTCATTAAAATAAGTCAACCCTTCCAGGTGGCAGGCTCCCCGGTTGCCGGTAGCATAAACAATAGCCATACTTGTAAAAGCACGCGGGTCGTGGTAGGCAACTTCCAGCCCTTTGCTTTCCACGGCAAATTCCCGGGCCAGGGGTCCGAAGTACTCGGCCGCTCTTTTTAGTCCCCGGGCAAGGTATTCTCCTATTCCTTCCCTGTAGGCAACCTGCTTGATCATTTCAAGAATCGCTTCTCCACTACCCCATTCGGGTTTAATGTCGCTGAGCAGATCTTCGGGGATTAAACCGTGTTCGTATAGTTCCATGGCAAACGCGATCGCCGAAGAGCAGGACATCGCATCCAAACCAAGTCGGTTGCAGAGATCGTTGGCGGCAATTACATAAGCCGGATTGTCATTTAGACACATCGCTCCGAAGCCGGCAACCGCTTCATATTCCGGCCCGTGAGCTATAGTGCCGCTGTGGGGACCAACCTGCACTTTCATCTCTTTTCCACAACGGATAGGACAGGCAAAGCAAGCATAGTGCTTAACAAAAAATTCTTCATCCATAGCCTGGCCGGATACTTTGGCTGCTTGCTCAGTCCAGCTGCCACCTGTCCAGTTGCGGATCGGAAGATCTCCCAGCTTTTCAACCACCTGCACGCCGCCGGCTGTGCCAAAATCACTTAACCCTTTGGCCATCTGGCGGATGGTGGGCATAACTTTTTTTCGGGACGCAGCCAGTGCCTCTTTGTCATGCAGAAGAGGTAACTGATTGGTTTTGATCACGGAGATCGCTTTTAAGTTTTTCGAGCCCATCAGTGCACCCATACCGCAACGTCCGGCAGCGCGGGATTCTTTCCCATCGATCATGATTGAAGCAATTAAAACTCCGTTTTCACCGGCCGGGCCAATTGCCGCTACTTTTGTCTTTTTACCATGTTCGGATTCAAGCTTATCTGAGGTGCTATAGACATCTTCGCCCCAGAGCGAACCAGCAGCTTTAATCGAAAAACCTTCTTCATCAAAGTGTAGATAAATCGGTTTTTCTGCTTTGCCGGTAATGATTATGCCATCATAACCGCTTGTTTTAAAGGCGGCCGGCCAGTATCCCCCTACAGTCGATTCGGCCCAGATCCCTGTAGCCGGTGATTTGCCACAGAAAGAAGCTTTACAGGCAGTGGGGATGTTAAAACCGGTTAATATACCGGTCATAATTATCAGCGGAGCCTCTTCGGCAAGGGGAGAAAGTTCAGCATAGCCACGGTCACGGTAAATTTGGGCTGCCATGCCGCTGCCACCCAGAAAACGGCGGTATTCATCTTCCGGAATTGCTGTTTCCTTATGCCTGCTCGTAGTTAAATCTATTTCCAAAATTTTGCCGTAAAAACCTTTCATTAATACAGCTCCCTTCAATAATGCCTATACAACGCCGGGCTACCTTTTATTAAGCGGGTTGCCCACCTGCTATAAAAAATTCGCCCATTATTAATATTTTACCATTAAAAAAGAGATAGAGGAAAAGGCTACAGTATTAACTATTAAGACTGTTGTAATCGTATGATTAAAAAATATCCTCTATCTCTTTAAGAAAAATTTCCAACTGCCGTTGTTCAGTTTGTAATACAGAGCGGGCTAAGTACTGCAGCTAAACTGTAGAAGTGCCTGTTCGCATGGCAGCCCGCCGTTTAACCACCGATCAAATCGATGATTTTATTTACCCCTTCTCCTGCATTCTCCGCGAATGCATCTGCGCCAATTTTTTCTGCCCAGCGCACGGTGACAGGAGCACCACCGACAATAGTTTTATACTTGTCTCTTAAGCCCTCTTTGCGGAGGGTCTTCTCCAACTCCTGCTGTTTAACCATGGTCGTGGTCAGGAGGGCGCTGGTACCGATAACCTGGGCTCCGAACTCTTCCGCCCTGGTAATAATATCCATAATCGGAACGTCTCTCCCCAAATCAAGGACTTCGAAACCATTGGCTACCATAAGTGATGAAACGATAGCTTTACCAATATCATGCATATCGCCTTCCACAGTAGCTATCACTACTTTGCCTTTATCTTTTTTGGTGTCTCCTTTAATAGCATCATTTAAAAGGGCCGTCGATTTTTTAACTGCTCCAGCTGACTGGATCAATTCTGGCAAAAACAGCTCGCCCGATTCAAACATATCACCAACCTGTTTGATCCCAGTAACATAACCTTCATTGATTATCTCCAATGGATCAAAGCTTTGATCCAATGCTAGTTTGGCCAGTGCTTCAGCTTCTGATTCATCACCGCCAATTACTGACTCAATAATTTTGTTGATTAACTCCTGTTTATCCATAAGTACCCTCCTATTGCTGCCAGCCAGTTTTCCTTAAAAATCTCTGGACAGAATTTATTTCAAGATCGAGCAGTTTGGCGATCTTAAACTT
Source organism: Bacillota bacterium (assembly GCA_018400435.1). Taxonomy (GTDB): domain Bacteria; phylum Bacillota; class Dethiobacteria; order DTU022; family DTU022; genus M55B129. The sequence goes on from JAGYMW010000065.1 coordinate 3,242, forward strand.
TGATTCAATTCCTCGCGACATTTCGCCCATTCCGGCGTAAACGGTAGAGATATCAAGTTCCTGGCGTAGTTCGTTCATCACTACCTCATCAACCAGGTCTTCAACAGAAACTTTCAGTTTATCGGCAACGTATTTCTTGGCTTCATTAAGACGCATTTTACGGGAAAGTTGCATACGGGCCACCAGATCTCCAGCAGTCCTTATTCCGCCCATTCCCGCTGCATGCATGTGCGTCAGAGCCATCCCAACAGGATCACCATAGCCTACCTATAAACCATCGAGTTTGACAACTTCGGCCATTGCCGTGGATACTCTTGAAACACAGTCAATCGGTGGAGTCATCACCATCGGAACGCCACCTACTCCCATCCCAACATTGGCGTGAACGGGAATTTCAGCCGCTTCGGTGCAAGCCTTGCAGAAAGTAATTGCCCGCCCGAGGTTCCAGGGGAAGGTACGGCTGCTGTTAGTGTTAACGACAGCGCCGAAAACATTTGCTCCCGCCTTCTCAGCCAGCTTGACTTGCTTGTGCGGGTAAAGACCTGCCAGGCGCACCCCGTCATACTCCAGCTGTCCGTGAAAACCGAGAACAAACTCCCCGGCCATGCCAATCTCAATGGCCATCTCGGGATACTTGGCCTTCAGCTGTTCGGTGGCTTTCAGCGTAGCATAAAATTCCGCATCGCCGGCAGCAGCTGTCGTATCAAAATCGATCCCGTCGGCACCAGCTTCATAAACTCCACTGGAAACATAAACCATGTCCTTAATTGCATATTCAGCTGCTTCTTCCTGACCACGCCTGGCCTCCTCGATTTTACCAGCGGGGAGCAACTCAGCAGCGTTTGGACAAGGTCCATCCGGCTGAGTATAAAGTGGCAGGTTTGGCATGGCTCCGTAGAGCAGTGGCGCAGTAGTAACCAGAGATGTTTCTGCAACAGCGTACTGCTCCTCGGGTACAATCATCTTAATCGGCTTGAAACTGTAGTGGACATAGGCAAGTTCGAGCGAGTCTGCTGAAAATGCCCTCTCATAAAGCTGTAGAATCTGAGGCATGCCGATGGGAATGCCCAGCCTGGTAACTTTTAATGTACCGGAATCATAGGTCAGAACAAGCTCATTGCCTTTCTCCACACTGACAAACTTCTGGGGACGGCAGCAGATCTCGACAATGTGTTCGATTTCATCCTGGCCCAGTGGTTCAACTTTTCCCTTTTTTACAGCATCGGCCATGCCTTCTTCGACATCGCGCTGTACTTCTTCTTCTGTCATGGTGATAAATGAACCATCGCCCATCCTTGTAACTACCAAAAATATCACCTCGCTTAATTATTCCCTGCTTAACAAAACACCGTAATGCTCTTCGGCTTCATTGACAATATCCCGCATTTTTTTAACCACATCCGGCGGCAACGGCTTGACTTTATAATTATTGTAGATCTTGATCGCTTCTTCATACGCCCTTTCGGTCAGATCCTTTGAACCGGCTTTCTGCCAGGCATCCCGGGTACCTCTGAAAATTAACTGGTTCTGCGAAACTTCTTTTTTGAAGTTCACGTAAGTATGCTCGTGGCTGATAAATTCTCCAGCGGCACCTACCGACTGGGTCACTTCTAGAGCCAAAGCATTTTCATCAACCCTAATGCCACCGACAACCTCTTTAATCATCCTGGCTATTTCGTTGTCGATAAGCAGTTGCGCATAATCAAAGGTTATCCCTAACCAGTAACACCCTTTTGCGTGAAGCAGAGTGCATGATAATGGCCAATAATAAGGTTAAAACAAAGAAAGAACAACCGATCTTCAAAAATAATTGTTGGGAAAACAGTGATCTCAAAGCCCATTTCTTCCCTTATTTCTTTATATATCTACTTTCCTTCATCACTGTAGACTACTTCATATTCTTTAATTTCCACCGGGTAGAGTTTTATGTTTTCACTATACCCCTCCGGCTCAGGACAGAACGGGCAATAACCCTAAAAATAGTACAAAACAGGTTTTTCTTCCAGCTCATCGAACTCTGCTGCTTCAATTGCCGTAACATTGCCGGCATAAAAAAGCGAAGACAGCATAATAATGATTAAACCAACAAGCCTGGTACTTCTCACTTCTAAACAGGCCCCCATTAATTAATCAATTCCGAAGTAAACCCTTTTTATATCCTCATTATTTATTAATTTCTCGCTGCTGCCCTGTATGGAAATCCTGCCGTTATCCAAAACATATCCACGTCTGGATACTTCAAGGCTTTTAAGTACATTCTGTTCAACCAGGAGGATCGTGATTTTCTGCTCCTGTAAAGTTGTTATAGTTTCATAAACCAGATCCACAATGGAAGGTTGGAGGCCCAGGGAGGGCTCATCAATCATCAAAAAGGAAGGTTTGGACATCAGGGCCCTGCTGATAACCAGCATCTGCTGCTCGCCACCGCTGAAAGTGCCGGCCAGCTGTTTTTGCCTTTCTTTCAACCTGGGAAACATTTCAAAAATCCATTCCATGTTTTCCTTCACTTCACTGTCTTTATTGACGGTATATGCGCCGAGCTCGAGGTTCTCCCGAACGGTCATATAAGGGAAAACCCTCCGTCCTTCGGGGACATAGGCCAATCCTTTACCAACAACCTTATGGGCGGGAACACCGGTAATTGATTCACCCTTGAATAATATTTCACCAGAAGTTGGTTTAAGCGCGCCGGATACAGCCTTGAGGATAGTGCTTTTTCCTGCGCCGTTTGCTCCGACCAGTGCAACGGTTTCTCCTTCTTCTACTTCCAATGATACATCCCAGATTACCCGAATTTCTCCATACCCTACATTTAAGTTCTTAACTTCCAACATGATCCAGCGCCTCCTTCCCGAGGTAAGCTTCAATCACTTTCTCATTTTCCCAGATCTCTTTGGGTTTCCCTTCAGCTATCTTTCGGCCATGATCAAGGACAATAATTTTTTCACATAAGCCCGTGATAACCCTCATCACATGTTCAATAATGGCCAGCGTTATTCCCATATCTTCATTTATTTTGCGCAGTATTTCCAGGCTTCTGTTGATTTCAGTGATCGTCAGTCCCGCCATCAGTTCATCTAAAAGTAACATTTTTGGCTTGGTAGCCAGTGCGGTAGCCAGGCACAGCTGTTTTTGGCGTGCACCAGTCAGATTTCCTGCCAGTTTATCTTTTTCGTCTGCAAAGCCCGTAAGCTCTAAAATTCTATCGATCTCTTCATTGTCATATGAACGGGTAGAAAAGACGCTTTCCTTGGCAACCGCTCCCATTACTACATGCTCATAAATGGAAAGGTTATTAAACACCCGGACCACCTGGAATGTTCTGGCAATCCCTTTTTTTGCTGTTGTTGAAGGCTTAAGTCGTTCAATTCGCTCACCCATAAAAGTTATGCTTCCGGCAGACGGCCGAAGATCACCCGTAATAATATTGAAGATGGTAGTTTTGCCCGCCCCGTTTGGACCGATGATCGCCGTTCTGCTTCCTTCTCTAATGGTAAAGTCTAGATTATCAACTGCAGTAATCCCGCCAAAATATTTCTTTAATCCCTTGGCTTCCAAGATATCTGTCATTATGACGCCCTCCTAAGCTTTCCAATGCTTCCACCAATTCTTTTAGCTATGCCCATCAGACCCTTTGGCTCAATTACAAGAATGACTATTAATGCAATTGCCCAGATTACAAACCTGAATTCAGGGGCATACCGGAAAAATTCAAGGACAAAGGTTACAACCGCAGCACCTATAACCGGCCCGATTAAAGTCCCTGCGCCCCCGACAATCGTCATAATCACTACCATTTCAGATTGAAACCATGCAAATTGCTGGGGATGCAAAAGTAGAAAGAAATGGGCAAACAGGGCGCCTGTAAAGCCAGCGATCCCTGCGCTGATGCTGAATGAAAGCACCTTGTAAAAGGCTGTATTTATGCCCAGGGATTCTGCGAGATCCTGGTCCTCGTGTATGGCAATAAAACGCTTGCCCAGTTCGCTCCTGTGGCAAATGGCATATAATAAAAGCAGGACTAGGACGGCAGCCAGCAACACTAAATAGTAATAAACTACATCTGAGTTGAAATTGATCGGACCCAGCGGTTCAGGCCTGGTGATACCCCTGAATCCCAGAGGCCCACCGGTTATATCCCTGGAGTTGAGGAACACCAGGTAAACAAAATGGGCCAGGAAAAATGTTGTAACAGCAAAATAAGCTCCCCGCAATCTTAATGCCGGAGAACCGATTATAACAGCCATAATTAAAGCAAAGATAACCGTAAGGGGCAAAGATAACCAGAAATTAATTCCCAGGTTAACGGTTAATATACCGGTACAATAAGCTCCCAGGCCAAAAAAAGCGGCCTGTGCAAAAGACAATTGGCCCGTGTATCCAAATAGTAAATCGTAACTGGCTGTAAGCATTGCATAAAGTATAGCAAGGGTCGCTACATATATAATGTAGGTGGAATAAACAACAGGAATGAAGCATAGTGCCACAAAAACGACCACCAGGGCGATTACTGACACTAAATTACTTTTATTATATAAGAATGGCTTTTTGTTCTTTAAACCCATATTAGCACCTCTTTTCAAAGAATAGCTCGGTTATTTCGTCTGGTTTCTTCAACTCCACAGCGATCATTCTCTCCTTAATCCAAATAACCCTTGCGGTCTAAAGGCCAGTACAATCATGAGGATAAGGAATGCGAACCCGTGCTGGTAATCAGAAGAAATATACCCCGCTCCCAGACTCTCCAGCACACCAAGGCCTAAACCGGCTACCAGGGTGCCACCAACACTACCAAAACCGCCCAAAATTACAACAACCAGAGCTTTTAGAAGCGGCAATTCTCCCATCATTGGATAAACTGTAAAAACCGGTGTGATTAGTGCTGCTGCTATTCCGGAGAGCGCTCCACCCATGGCAAATATTATGGAAAAAACTTTATCGGTATCGATCCCCATCCAGGGAGCGACTTCAAGATCCTGGGCAGCCGCCCGTATTGCTTTACCTGTTTTCGTCCTTTTTAAGAAGAGGTTAATCGCAACGAATAAAACAATAACCATTGCAATTACCAGCAGGCGCTGATAGGAAACACCGATGCCCATTATGGTTGCCTTGCCAACAATATAATGGTCCATGTTCCAGGATTTAGCGGTCCAGAAAAATATAGCAAGGTTTGCCAAAAGAAAAAACAGGGCAATAGCACACAAAAGCTGGATAGGAATATTTCCCCTCCACCGTCTATATAAAAATTTCTCAAAACAAAATGCCAGAATGGCACCTGTTAAGGCAGCTATTAAAATAGCAACAATTCCGGGGACATTAAATAGTGACACGGAAAAAAATGCTGCGTATGCTGCAAATACATATATGCCCCCCTGGCTGAAATCAGGTATATCAGTGATACTCCAGATTAAATTCAAGCCAAGAGCAATCAGGGCGTAGATTGAGCCTAGAATTAGTCCGTTAAGTATATATATTTCCATATTAGGTCTCTCCTTTTATTTCAAAAGGGTTAAGCCGGGGAGCAGGAACTATCCAGTCACCCGCACCCCGGCTTTGATTTAAAAGGCTATTCGCTTAATCGACTAGTACCATTTCGCCGTCTTCCCACTTGACAAGGTAAGGAGTATACTCACCCTGGTTCATATAATCATCAAAATCCTTGAATTCAGTAAATCCGGCCAGCGTATCATAAGTGCCTTCTTTTAGCGCATCCCTGATATCAACCGGGTCCAAAGACTGGGCACGTGAAATGGCGTCTGTCATAACATAAACTGCGTCGTAGCCGAAAATAATCGCATAGTGCAGGGGGGCATCGTACCTTTCCCTGACTTCCTGCTCTAGATCAGCAGGCGCTTCGGCCCAGAGGGCAACCGCATAGCTTCCTTCAAGGACTTCCGGGCTGGTAAGATCCAGCATTTCATAGGTAGACATTTCTTCAGCGCCGTAGAAAG
>JAGYMW010000066.1 GCA_018400435.1 Bacillota bacterium
AAACCTGGTCGGTGTGCATCGCAAAAGACGTCACTCCACCCTGAATTATCTCACCCCTGAGGAATTCGAAGAGAGGTGGTTTAATCAGTTGAAATTAAAAGAAACCGCATGGAATCAAAGCACTGTTGTAACCACTAAACAGAGGCAACTTCAGATTGCTAAAAAGTAGAGATTTGGTGACGTAAATGGTATGATAAAAAAGTTACTTGAATTCCTCATAAAATATGTCAAAATAAGGTATTTTTGAGTTGATGTTAAATATAGTCATAAAATGTTTTGCCTCATGTAGAAGTTGCCCTGGGGCAAGTTCTAAATCAATAGGGGGGGGTAATTGTTGACCAAAACCAGGGGTATACTTCTTATAATGATTGCTGCAGTCTGTTTTGGTTTACTTCCACTATTTGCCACTATCGCTTATGCCAATGGTTTTAATCCTATTACCCTGACTCTATTTAGATTTGGTTTTGGCGCTGGGTTGCTTTATACATACATAAGAATCAAAGGAATAAATTACAGGGTCAGCAAGTGGCAGTTTTTCATGCTTTTTCAGGCAGGTTTGATTGGCTATGGGCTGATGATGTTAATATTGGTTGCTTCATATAACTATATCCCCACCGGTTTGGCTACAACGCTTCATTTTGTTTATCCCATTGCGATTATGATCGGTTCGATTTTTATTTTTAAAGAAGCCGTTGATTGGAAAAGTATAACTGCTTTGATATTTTCAGTTGTTGGTATCTATTTCCTGACCGGTTTTAATTCATTACAAAGCTTAAATATTTTCGGGGTAAGTCTGGCTCTTGTATCCGGTGTCCTTTATGCTTATTATGTTCTGACCATTGCTAGGAGTAGTCTAAGAGAGGTGAGTGCTTTTGTTATTGCTTTTTATATTTCATTTTTTAATACCCTAATTCTGCTGGTGGTTTGTGCTTTTACAGGCGATCTACAGTTAAATATTACTTACACAGGGTTTTTAAGTATCCTTTCTCTGTCGCTGATAAGTGGTTTTGTTGGCATGGTTGCTTTTCATGCAGGACTTAAAATAATACAAGCGACAACCGCGTCCATTCTCAGTACTTTTGAGCTGATCACCAGTCTTTTGGTCGGGGTTTTCCTGCTTGCTGAGGTTCTAGCCTGGTATCACATACTTGGTAGCATGCTGATCATTTTCTCCGTAATAACAGTAACCTTCTCTGAGAAAAAAGCATTTCCTTTAGATTCCCCCTAGCAGTTTATGGATATGAATACATTTAAAGTTCGCAGTTCCTTGTCGGAACGGTGGAGAGTATTTTCATGAAATTTATTCCATTACTGCACGTAGTGATGAATGAACTAAAATAGCAAGATTAAAAAAGGTAGCTGAAAGAGAGAAAGACTATCTTAAAAAGATAATGGAAAATGTTAAGTAAAGGGTGGTTAAATTGTTAACCAGCCCTTTACTTAATAAGTATGCATCCATAGATTCTTCAAGCATGTTATATCATGTCATGTACTTCTGGAAGAAAGCGTGCCCTACTCTTTCCAATGATAGTTTCAGGGCATGTTTTTGTCAACATAAACAGTTAATTTCCCCAGGAAGTTCACATAACTGCCGAGTTCGTTGTCATACCAGCCGAATATTTTAGCGTGGGTTACCGGAATGTTGATATCCACATTTGATTTTACTCCGCATTCCCGCAGGGTTGTCGCGTTGACGGGAATAAAACCTGTTCTGGTATGAGTCTCGGTTCCTTCAATGACAATGGCGGCAGAGAAGCCTGCCAGATCTGATGAAACGTTTTGCCTGTCACTGTACAACAGCATGTCCTTCTGGGCTCCTATGGCTGCTTTCCTGTAGATGTCATTGATCAGATTACGGTTCAGGAGCGGATCGCCGGTTTCGGTTAAAAAGGTTTTAAAAGTAACATTGAGCATAATTAAAGATGAAGTGCTGATGGGGATACGAACCGAATCAGCCATGAAGCCAATATCTTTAATCTCAGGTATTATTTCTTCCAGGGCGTTGGCTGCTCCGGTAGTGCTCAGGATGATATTGTTAAAAACGGAGCGGTTCCTTCGCAGATCAGCATCATTAGCTCTTGGCACTGCATCCAGGATTTTTTGATTGTTGGTAGCGGCATGAACGGTGGACATAGATGCTGTTACAATTTCTGAGGTTTCCCGGGTTTCAAGTAGTGGTTTAATCATGTGAGCCAGGCCGGTTGTCGTGCAGCTGGCTGCCGAAATAATATGGTGTTTGGAAGGGTCGTACTTAACATGATTGATCCCATAGACAAACATTCCGCTGTCGTCAGGGATCTTCTGGGCGTTATCGGAGATCTTAAAAGGAGCGCTGACAATTACCTTTTCGGCACCGGCTTCCAGGTGGCCGCGGGCACTACCTTTTGCTTCGCCGGCAGGGGCTGCCGGATCAACGTATGTCCCGGTGCTTTCTACTATCAGTTGGACCGTTTCTCTGGCCCAGTTTATATCACGCGGATTTCGTGCTTCCATCAAAACCTTGATGGGCCGATCATTAATGGCAAATAAGCCTGCTTCCCGGTCAATGATCTGGACGGAGCATTTTTGGTTGGAATAACCATAGAGGAACCGATCAAGGGACCCGTAAGTTGAATCTTTCAGAAGGTAATCGATTACATCTTCCAGTTCACAGCCGACTCTGCGACCGGTGTTTAAGACAAAACTTTCAAAGTGGCCTATACTGAGATGGTTCCACAGGGTTAATTTGCCGATCCGCCCTATGCCATTGATACCCAGTTTTTTCTTGCTTTCCAAGTGAATGCTCACCTGTTATCCCCCTTTACAAATTGGAATTTCTCCCATACTATATTTTTTTTAATTGTTTTAAAAAGTTGTCCTTCTGCAGCCTGTCAAGCATAACAGATGGGATAATTGCCATAATAGATACTGCCGATATTACCGTCTATGGAAATTATTTCTCCTTTTTTTATGGTGTAGTCATTTATGGAGCAATGTTTTTCCATATCATTAACGGCCAGGTTTTTACAGTTTACAATGCAGACCTTTCCCAGTTTTTCTGCTGCGACTGCGGCATGAGAAGTAACTCCTCCCCTGCTGGTTACCAGGCCATCGCACATAAAAATCATCTGAATATCATCGGGGACGGTATCCGGCCGGATTAAAATGTGTTTTGCTTCAGGATATTGTTCTTTATTGGTGGCAAGGTCTTCCATGTCAAAACTGACTCTACCTACAATACATCCCCCACCGACTCCGATGCCTTTGCCCAGAAAGATCATCTCCTCGGGTGGGGCATCAAAGAAGGCGGTTTTTTCACGCGGCATGATGTTCTGTTCGCGGATCTGCAGGATATAGAGGTCTTCGGGGGCATCGGATTCAAAGGTAAATTCAATTTCCTGGTTATTAAAGCCGTGTTTTTCGATCAATTCGACTGCAATTTCCTGCAGGCGCTTGTAGATCAGGGGAAATGATTTTTCCAGCGAAATTTCGCTTTCGTGATAATTGTTTTCCCGCTGGTTTTCAGATATTGGCAGTGTATAGACAAGACCGGATACGATATCTTCTCCCTGGCTGCAGGGGGTGAAATCACCATATAGATTGATGCCCGGTTTTTTAAGTTTGGGATTGTGAGTAAAAACAACGCCTGATCCTGACCGTTTGGAGCGGTTCCCCATGACCATCTTTTGCACGAGGACCGCGGTGCCCCATTCATCAGCAATCTGGAGGTGTTTCCGGTAAGCAATAGTTCGTTCGGACGACCATGAATCAAAAATGGTGCCGATCGCCTGTTTAAGCTGTTCATAGGGATCTTTGGGGATATCAACGTCGTGTTCGTCGAGTATCTTTTTATATTCAAGGGCCAATTCTTTCATTTGCTTATCGGTAAATAAAGCTTTTTTTTCAACATCATATTTTTCTTTTATATTTACCATTACTTCATCGAAACGGTCACGATCAATGCTGTGCGACATGCCCCAGCTTTGAATAAAACGGCGATAGGAATCCCATCCCATCCAGGCTGTATCCGGATCTTTTTCCAGGACTGTGGCAATTTCGTCGTTCATCCCGACATTAAGAAATGTTCGCATCGCTCCGGGCATGGAAATGGCAGTTCCGGAACGAACGGAAAGAAGAAGCGGTTTTTGGGGGTTTCCGAACTGCAAACCTGTTTTCCCCTCCATCATGGCCAGCTCTCCGGAGATCATCCTGTCGAGGTCCTGATTCATGGAAGGATGGTTGAAAATTGTCTCTTTGTGACGGTATATTTCCGTAGTGAGGACAAAGCCGGGAGGAATAGGGAGCCCGTATGAAGTTAACTTTTTCAGGTAATAGGCTTTTGCTCCCAGAAAAACCTGGTTATCCATTTGCAGCGTTTCACGATCGAGCGGACTAGCGGCAAGATCAGGATTATAACTCATCATGTTGTTGATATGAGCTTCAGAATAATTTTCGAGCATGTTATTGATCATGTCCAGGGCATTGGAGATGAATTGATCCAGTTCCTGAACCAGAAATGCCGATGAGAGGATTTCCCGGTAAAAGATCTCCGATTCTCTGGCCACCGTTTCCGGGGATTCATCAAATATTTGCGGGATAACCACGTTGATTGTTTCATCATAGACACGAATGAAATACTCATTGATCAGTTCCTTGATATGCTGAGCCATGAAACGAAAAATATTCAGGTACTGACTGAGGGTTACGCTGATTGAAGTGAGGCTGTAACGAAACATTTCCAGGGTCGAATTAAAATTTTGATTTACCATGCCATCCAGCTCGAGGCCTGTTTTGAAAAGGACCAGTACTTCGTATATGTTGTTCAGGGTTTTTGCCGAGATATATTCCAGTTTAATATCTTCCAGGATTTTACCCATCAAGCGCGATGCAACCTGTTCCAACCTGTACATTAAACCAAGAGCTTCAAATTTGGGTTCCTTGTACTGCCCGTACATGGAAGGAATGCCGGCTGCAATATGGCGTTTATGATAGATGTTTTCAATAGCTTCTGTCTTTTCCCGATCTAAGATTACTTCTTTTAGCACGGCCATAAATTGATAAACCTGTTCCAGGGCTTCCCGGTATTGTCTCCTATCTATAAGTTCAGCGAGCTGTTCAATTTCATCCCTGGTAAAAAAGCGGCTGCGCAGTAAAAGCGATTCAACATTTTTGGTTTCGAAAGAATATTTTTCAAGCAGCAGCTGGTAAAGTTCAAGAAGCAAACACAGCCTTTTTTTATCCCTTTCTCTGGTAGGAGAGATGGTGCCCAGGAAGGCGGTCACTTCTTCTTCCGGAAGATTTAAGAAATCGGCATGGTCCACCCCGAAATGTTTACAGGCTGTATTTATTAAATTGTGCACACCTTTGTAAAGCTCATCATTTTCGTTTAATGTAGAGGCAACATCGGAAGGAAGAAACTCAAGTAAAGGCCCCTGCTCTCCGTTTAGCCAGTAACCGGCTACTCTTTTAACCAATTCTATATGGGTATTATTGCTTTCTGCATGGACCTGCTTGCGGACGAAGTGAATGACCCGATCCTTGCGGTTTCCGATCTGATCTATTATTGTGCTCACATCACGCAACTTACCTTCGGCGCCGATCTCGTTGAAATAAACCGGGAAAACTCTGGCCAGCTGTTTAACCTGTTTGTAAACGGGACTGATATCGGCATTTAAAAGCCTGGTTATGTCGCGCTGGAAAAGATCGGTATCGGATATGAATATGCCACCGAGTTTTAGATTTACAACCAGTGCGGAGAGAAGTTTTTTAAATTTGTAGGGTGAGGTTCCTATTAAATCGAGCCAGATCCGGATGTTCTTGACATGATTGGCGTTTGCTTTTGTCTGCCAGTCCCCGCTTATTTCTAATTTACCCGGATAGATAAAACCGAATTCGATTAATTTTTGCATATAAAAGGCGGTTATTTCACGATTGTCCAGTCTGATAATTTCCCTGCCGAGAGTGAACAGGCATTCCAGGACCGTATCTGTCTGCTGGTCTTTGAGTTCCCGGAATAAACCAAACAACATTTTGACAAAGCGGTATATTTCATTTTGCTCAAGTTCCGACAGTACAGTTTTCAAGAGACGGTTCAAATCGTAAAGGAGGTGTTTTTTCAGCTGGATCATACCGGGTATGTGCAGGGCATAGATCAGGTAATATACTTTTTCGGCTGACAGCTCGAATACTTCGCTGAACTGCCTGAAATGATTAGCGATATCATTAAAGAAAGGTTTTGATTCGATATCTTCCCAATTATCGGCTTTCTCTATTTGTTCGGCCAGTTCTCTGAAAAAATCTCTGCCGATCAATTTGATCCTATCCTGGTATATGGGCTGAAAGAGGTCCGCCTTACTTTCAAACCAGCTTTCGGCATCAGTCGTGCGGGACCAGTAAGCGCAGCTTTTTTGCAGAACTGCTTTGGTCAGCCGGCAAACCCGGTCCTGGAAGCGGGGCAGGGCGGCCGTCGAACCCAGGTATTTTTTGAAATAGCCGCCATTGCGTAAAAATATTTTTTCATAATCGACCATCCCTTTTTCAATTAGAGCGAGGCAGAGTTCAATTGCTCGATCAGGGAACTTTCTTTCTTTGATCAGTCGATCAATAAATTTAAAAATAGTTTTTGCCAGCTGCTCCCGTTCTTGTTCATGCAGGTACCTGTCCCACAAATCTTCAAAAGTTGAAGACAGGAAAAGCACGGCTTCTTCTGAATCAGCAACAGAACAGTAGAGCCAGAGATCGGTGAGGCTGATTTCATGCAACTTATCGATTATGTACTGATAATTCGGATGTGGATGGTTGTATTCCACGAAGAGCTTTTCTGTCCTTTTGTGTATGCCCCAGTATTCTGAAGACAAATTAACAAACCACTGGTGCCTGTCAGGAAGCTCTTTATGCCCCTGTTTAGTCTTGGCGAGGTTTACTTCCAGCGCTCTTGACTTAAAGCCCGCTTCCATAAATTCACCTCGTATAATGAAATTGCATTACTCTTGCACAAGTTTTTATTTATCGTTGTTAAAATGCAAGCAGACGCTTTTTAGCTTGACTTCATATAGTCAGTCTCGTATTTTATTCTAGTCTTAGTATAACATGCTTAAGGCATGATGGAACTTGAAAATTATGTAATGAAACTATGCCGGTATTTACACGCTGGCAGCGTTTCTGAAATATCCGGGGATATTCGCCTGCCAGGCCGGATAAGTATATTTGCCTTCAGCGGGTCAGGTAGATAGCAAAATTATTTTGCTGGTTGACGCAGAAGAGATCTCTTCTGTCCCAGGCAGGTTAAGAGTTCTTTGATAGGGGAAAAGGGGTTAAAAAGACCCTGATCACGGTGGACCAGGGCTCGCCAGAAAGTTTTTTGCAAATGCAGTTTTAGTTTGCCGGACAGTTGTCGTTATTCTTTAAATTTTGCAATGGCGTCATCGAAGCCGGATTTTAAAGATTCCAGTGCGGAATCAATTCCGCCTTTGAGCGATTTCCAGGCATCGCCGCTTGTTTCGGCAAGCTTGTTGAGTTTGGCCTGTCCTTCTTCAATCTTTATCTCAAGTTCTTTTATCTTTTTATTGGCTTTCAGCTTTGCTTCCGCGTCTTTTCTTTTTGCTTTTGCCTTCATCTTATCTAGTTCCGCTTTCCACTCGTCCAGTTTAGCCTGCATTTTTTGGCGGTACAGTTCTTTTTCTTCCATTTTTCTTTTCAACCCTCCTTTGGACCAAAGTTGTTTAAACCGGGTTGAATATAATCAAGCTCCGAATTTTACCAGGCGGTCGGCGTTGGCCAACATCAGCGGTATTAATTCTGTCGTCCTGAAACGCGGTCCAAGAGCTCCTTTGACGCAGGCTCGCTCGCCGAATTCGGTCACATTATCACTACGGCAGTATTCGGAGCGGAGAAGAACCGGCACGGGATGCCAGGAGTGGGATTTGAGAAGAGCGGGTGTGGAATGATCGCCGGTTACCACTATCACATCAGGTTTTAGGGCCATAATATCAGGAATTATGCAGTCCACCTTTTCAATAATGGCCACTTTACGGTCGAAATCTCCGTCTTCACCGGCGCTGTCGGTTTCTTTAACATGGAAGTAAAAGAAGTCGTAATCCGTCCAGTGGTTTTTCAGGGTTTGCAATTCGTTTTCCAGGGTTGAACCTGTTTCCAGAATATCCATTCCTACCAGGCGTGATACACCCCTGTACATGGGATATGCAGCAATGGCTGCCGACTTAATGCCGAATACTTTGGGGAATAAAGGCCAATTGGGTTTCTGCGAAAAACCGCGCATTAAGACCATATTGGCCGGACTTTCCTTGGTCAGAATCTCACCGGCTTTTTTGACGAACTCTTCGACCAGGGCGGCAGTCCGTTCAGCACCGGAAGAGATTGCTCTGGGTGGCAGCGGTTGCAAGCCGGTAATCTGTGGGTCCGTATCGGCCAGTTCGCCGGACAGGTTTTGACCGCGCATGACCAGCAGGAAGCGGTAATCTTTAACCGGTTCAATGAAGAGGTCAATCCCCGGCAGGGCGATTTCCCGCAGTTTCTGACAAAGCTCTTGGTTTTTTTCGGTAGGGATGCGGCCTGCCCGCCGGTCGATCACTTTGCCTTCCTTATTGACAGTGCAAAAATTGCCTCTGGCGGTTACATCTCCATCCTGCAGAGTAAAGCCTATCCCCAGGGCAGATAGGACGCCGCGGCCTACCACATATTTGAAAGGATCATAGCCAAAAAGGGCAAGATGGGCAGGACCGC
>JAGYMW010000067.1 GCA_018400435.1 Bacillota bacterium
ACCGCCGAAGACACTGAACCAGACCAGGCTCACGGCTACGGGAACCAGCATAACACCGACAATGAAGTTGCGGATAGTGCGCCCACGGGAAATACGGGCAATGAAGGTTCCCACAAACGGCGCCCAGGCAATCCACCAGGCCCAGTAGAAGATAGTCCAGGCTGCGTACCAACCTTCAGTACCGGCACCGGCTGCGTCAAGACCGAAAGACATGTAAATGATATTCTGCAGGTAATCGCCGGTAGCATGAGTGAAAATATTAACGATAAAGAGCGTCGGGCCGATTATAAAGACCAGCAGCATAAGAATCCCAGCCACCCAGATATTGATCTGGCTTAACCATTTAATGCCGCGGTCAATACCGGTTGCCGTGGAAATAACTGCCGCGGCAGTAACCACAGCAACAATAATCACCCAGACAACGCCGGTACTGGGAATGCCAAAGAGGCTTTCCAGACCTGAAGCAATCTGCATGGCCCCAAGTCCCAGCGAAGTAGCCAGCCCGAAGAGGGTGGCAAAAACACCGAGGATATTAACCAGAACTCCCCAGGGCCCTTCAATACCCTTGCGGCCGAGAATCGGCTCCAGGCATGAACTCAGAAGCATGGGCAACCCCTTGCGGTAGGAAAAATAGGCCAGCGAACCGGCCACGACCGCATAAATGGCCCAGGGATGGAATCCCCAGTGGAAGAAGGCATAACGCATCGCTATATGCACTGCTTCCGCTGTGTTCGGTTCGCCAAAAGGCGGCCACATATAATGCCAGATCGGCTCGGACACGCCCCAGAAGAGCAAGCCAATGCCCATGCCGCAGCTGAAGAGCATGGCAAACCAAACTGAGTTCGAATAAGCCGGTTTTTCATCGTCTTGGCCCAGTTTTATTTCACCCACCGGGCTGAGCAATAAGAACACGATTAAAAAGAGGAAGATACTGCCTCCAAGGATGAAAGACCAACCCCATGAACTAACCATATAGTTGAATGCACTGTCCATTGCCGCACCAAAAGACTCCGGCATGGCAACACCCAGGATGACAAACACCAGCATGACAATCAGGGCAATCAGGAAAGTCGGCTTGGTATAAAGGCTACCTCCGTTTTGCAAAACAAATACCTCCTTAAAATAAGATCTATAAAGGGAGACAGCTTAAAATTCATTTATCAGCTCCTTTCGTTTAGATTGGGCCCAATCCATGTTGAAGCTAAATACACCTTTGTTACCGCACTCTTACCCTGCATGATTCTATAAGAGCAATATTCGTGCCACTATCCTATTGACGGAAAAATAGCAAAAAAGACGGCATTTGTAGGACAAAATAAAATAAACCCACTTTTTGTGAAAGCGGGCTTTATCTCAAATTGAGAAGAAAGGAATCCTCAGAATATTTTAAAGACAGCAATCTATTTGCTATGTAAGTGTTTTCTCATATTGATAATATTTCTCAAATCAAGACACGTCAATATTGATTGCTTTCAATTTGCGGTAGAGGGTGGCCCTGCTGATACCGAGGGCCGAGGCGGCTTTTTCCTTGCCGAAAGTGCTGTGGCCGTATTTCTGGAGAGCAGCTTTAATGGCTTTCTTTTCCAGGGAAGTGAGATCTTCCAAACCGGCGGTATCCGATTCACCAAAGTACCTGGTAATCTTTTCCGGTAAGCTGCTCCGATTAATTTTATCTGCAGCTTCAATGTTAACAGCGTATTCAATGGCATTTTCCAGTTCCCGGACATTCCCGGGCCAGGGATAAGCTATTAAAGCTTCCCGAACATCTTCTCGAAAACCAATTATTTTTTTATTCAACCTGGCACAGTAGTAATCGAGAAAATGGTGCATCAGCAGCAATATATCATCTTTCCGATCCTGCAAAACAGGAAGGGTGAAAGGAATAACGTTAATACGGTAGTAAAGATCCTCCCTGAACTTGCCTTCCCGAATAAGATCCTCCAGATCCCGGTTCGTGGCGGCAATAATGCGCACATCAACATCCCTGAAAGAGACTCCACCGATACGGGCAATATTTTTATTTTCGATTACATTGAGCAGTTTAACCTGAAAATCAAGAGGCATATCCCCAATTTCATCCAGGAAAATAGTTCCCCCGTGAGCAAGTTCAAATTTTCCCGGTTTACCGCCTTTGCGAGCGCCGGTAAAAGCTCCTTCTTCATAACCAAAAAGTTCCGATTCCAACAGGGGGGCGGGAATTGCCGCACAGCTTATCGCCACAAAGGGCTTGCTGCGGCGCGGGCTTTCTTCATGAATCGCTCTGGCAAACACACTTTTTCCGGTTCCCGTTTCTCCCCGGATCAGGACAGTGGAATCAGTGGCCGCAATCAATTGCATTTTCTTTTTGATATTAGTCATCTCACTGCTTGTGCCGATTATCCCGGAAAATGTGGTTTTCTTCTTTTCCCCGATTATCCTTTTGACCAACCTTTCAACTTCTTCTCTTTTCCTGAAAGACAAAACTGCTCCCGAGATCCTTTCATCTTCATACATCATGGTTGTATTGTAAAACAGCTGCACCTTTTTACCATCCGGTTTTCTTAAAGTAATCTCTTTTCCGTAATACTCTTCTCCACCGTTGCTGTGGTTGTTCTCAAAAACTTCTTCAAGATTCAGACCAGTAAAAAGCGTATTGATATGTCGACCGCTTTTTTTCTTACTGTCAAGCCCCAGGATATTCCTGGCGGTATGATTGATGTTTATGATGATCCCCTGCCGGTTAATCGAAATAATCCCCTCGTGGATCGAATTGATCACATCTCGAAATTGATTCATCAGGCTGGTAACCCTGGTTTCCATTTTCTTTTCATTTAGGGAAATGGTGATGGTGTTACAGAGTTTATTGAGGAAATTATGCATCTTCTGATACTGGTTCAACAATTTACGCCTTTGCATTTCTGTCAGGGCCAGCAATGAAATGCTCCCAATCTTTCCATTCTCGAAAACTATGGGCATCATTAAAAATGCAAGGACTTCACACTTATCCGCATAGGCACACTCTGAACAGCAAACGGCATGAGCGGTGTTCTCGACCAGGATTGAATCCTCACCTTCAGCCGAAATCAACCGGTAAGTCATACAACCTTTATCATAGGTAACGCCGACTTCTTTTTCAAAATAACCGCTGCCGGCGATAACTTCTAAATTTTTACTGATAATGCCAATTTCAATATCAACCACTCCGGCAAATGCACCCGTAGCCTGCTGCAGGAATCCCTGAATACTTTTCAGTTCTTCCAACACTGAAACCTCCTATATAAAAACTGTTTCATTACCACAGTGCTGAAGGAATTTTTCTAAATCATGGTAAGATATGGTTATAGTCGCCGTATTAACGTTGGGGTGAAAATTGACTTTGTCAAATTGTTTTAGTTCGCTGTCAATTACCACTGTAACTGCTTTTTTATGATCATTGATCAGTCCAAAAGGTGAAACCGCTCCGGTTTCCAGGCCAAGATGTTCTTTTAAGCGGCGCTCGGAAGCAAAACTCAATTTCCCCGCGGCCAGTTTCATTGAAAGTTTCTGCAAATCGGCGGATTTTGATTGTTCCATGACAATCAGGTAATGACGGTTACCTTTATTGTTGCGTAAAAAGAGATTCTTCGCGTGTGCTCCTTCTATATCTTTCCAGTATTGTTTGGCTTCTTCAACAGTATAAACAGGTTGATGCTCATGTCTCCTATAATCAATGTTGAGCTGATCCAGGGTATCGTATACTTTTTGCTCAGTTTCGGAAATCAATTTTTTGCTGCTCCTTTCTCTGTTACAAATCAAGTGTTTCCAGGCTGAAGACTCTATTTATTGAAAATGCTAACATTATCAAATATAAGTGTCAAATCGAGGCTAAATTATACCTCTTTTTCTTTAACCAGGAAAGGTCCCCGATCAAAGAACCAGATCCCTTTTCTGAAAGAACCGTCTGCCCCCGTTTCTGTCCCTTTTCCGCAGAAGCGACCCAGAATCCACTGGCCACAGAAAGTAGAACCATCCCTATCCCGAAAGATCCCCGCGCCGTGTCGACGTCCTTTCCACCAGCGCCCGCTGTAGCTGCTGCCGTCGACATAAAGACGTTTCCCCCACCCCTGATAGGAACCTTCGGCAAACCAGCCTTCATAACTCCCCCTGTTTTGATAATAACAGCGGCAGTAACCATGCAGGCGATCTTCTTCCCAATTTCCTTCAATCCTTGATCCGTCAGTCAGAAACAGGATCCCCTGGCCGTGACGCAAATTGTTTTTGAAAAACCCTTCATAGCGCCTGCCGTCAGCCCAACCATACACTCCGGGACCATTAATTTTTCCTTTTTCCCATCGGCCGATATAAGAAGAGCCGTCGGGCCAGAGCTGATCACCCTGTCCATCTTTCAATCCATTCCTGAAGGTGCCCCTGTATTCAACACCCTTGTTATCGGTGACCATACCTTCACCATGAGGACGCCCCTTCTGCAGGCTGCCCTGGTAATCAGAACCATCGGCAAAAGTAAACTCGCCTCCCGCAACCGGTTCGCCATGGACAAACATCCCGCTGAAGGAGGAGCCGTCGGGGAAGACCAGTTTCCCCTCCCCGTGAGGCAGACCATTTTTCGTTTCACCACTGTATTTCGAACCGTTCTGATAAATAACTTCTCCCGTTCCCTGATCGGCCCCCTGGCTAAATAATCCTTTAAAAACAGTGCCCTCGGCAAAAATAATTGAGCCTTTTCCGTAAGGCAAACCATTCTTGAGAATGCCTTGATAACGGGAACCATCGGCGAAGTAATATTGCCCCTTGTCTGTAAATTCCCCCTCTCTCAAAGAACCTTTAAATCGGGAACCATCACTGAATGTATATTCACCTTCACCGTGCATACGGTCATTCACCCAGCCGCCTTCATACCTGGCGCCGTCGGGCCAGGTCATTTCCCCTTGCCCTTCCCGGCGATCATCCTGCCAGTGACCGCTGTAGATTCTCCCGTCAGGCCAGGTCATCATGCCCCTGCCCTGTCGATAAGATTTTTCCCATTCTCCTTTATATTCTCGGCCGTCCGGCCAGCTGTAAGTCCCCTCTCCCTCATACAAACCATCGACAAAATAACCTTCGTATTTTTCACCGCCGGGCCAGTAGTAAACCCCGAAACCATGCATCTGATCATAACGCCACTGCCCCTTATATTTACGCCAGTCGGCAAAGTGATAAGTGCCCTCACCGTGCATGCAGTCTTCTTTCCATTGTCCTTCATAACGGTCACCGTTGGACCAGATGAAGGTACCTTCGCCCTGGAACACCCCTTTAAACCACTCTCCGGCGTACCTGCTGCCGTCTGGCCAGTTGATTGTTCCTTTTCCATGAGGTTTACCTCTCAGGAGATCCCCACTGTATTCTCCCTCACCGGCTAATTTCATCTATTTTTCAGCCTTTCCCGTTAATAATTGTGGATAACCCGCCCTTTACCAGATTTTCGGAAAACCCGCCCTTTTACCTTCCCGATCGGCTGTTGTACCTAAACATCACCATCGTCCGCCGAATGGCCGGGAGAGTAATTTTTTGCTTCTTTTCGCCGGGCAATGTAAACCATGAATATGCCCAGTTCGTACAGAAGCATAAGCGGAATTGCCATTAAAACCTGGGAAAAAACATCAGGTGGGGTTAAAATAGCGGCAAAAACAACAATGATAAGCAGAGCAAATTTGCGATTGCGCCGCAAAAAGTCTGTATGAAGAATTCCGAGACTGCCCAAAAACCAGAAGATAACGGGCAGCTGAAACACAAGACCAAAGGAAAAAATAAAAGAAGTAGTAAATGAGATATAGCGGGTAATACTGAAATTGGGCACCAGATCGACTCCCGAAAAACCAATAAAAAAATTAAGGGCAAAAGGAAGAACCACAAAATAAGCAAAAGCTACGCCCAGCGCAAAAAGAAAATACATGATCAGGGTTAATAAAAAAGCAGCCTTTTTTTTCATTCCGGCTATTGCCGTCACCATTGCCAGAAACTGATAAAGAATCACCGGCATAGCAACTGCTGCACTAGCAATAAATGCCAGTTTTATATTGGCCAGAAAGGCTTCGGCCGGCGTCAAGAATATAAGCTGTAGATTAAATCCCGTTTCTTCGAGACCAACATGGGACATTTCAGCAGGCAAAAGAAGAATCTCCCTGATCCGGTCGGCAAATGAAAACCCGATTATAGCCAGGACAAAAACGGTTGCCACAATAACAATTAATCTTTTCCGCAGTTCTTTAATGAGACCGATTGCCCGTTCTTTTTCCATGAAACCTTTTTTAACCTGTCCTCCCCACCTTTAATCGGTTGCTGTATCCTCCGCGCCGCTGCTGCCGGTAAGATATTCGAGATAATTTACTGCTTCCGCATAAAGGCTGCTGTCTTCGCTTTCTTCATCTATGATATCCTGCAGGATGGCTTCCGCTTCACTCTTTTGGCCAAGATATTCGCCCTTGAGGACCGCATAGTAAAATTGATCCTCATTGTCCGCTCTACCGGCAAAAATTTCGTCTTCCAGATAGCTTTGCAGCCATGCTATTTCTTCCTCCAGGAGCTGTTCCCACTCCATGGAAGAAAGCAATCCGATTAATGCAAGATGAGTCCGTGCATCAGCATCTTTATGCAGCATCTGCCTGATGGACCCGATTTCCTGATCGACCTTATCTTCATCACCCTTGTCAAACAATAGATGTACCAGTTCCATCCGGTAAAGAACGTTATCAGGGTTCATTTCAATAAGTTGATTATAAACCGAAATCAAATGTTCCCTGTAGCCCTGCAGTTTCGCCTCGTCGTCAAAAAAAACTTCCTGGATAAAAACCAGGGAGCGGTAATTTTCGCTGAGCTCGAGGAGCACAGCCTCAGTAGGCTCACGTTCTTCAAGATACTGCTCAAGACGTTCGATTTCTCCCTGGTAATGTTCGACATAATCTTCCGGTTGCAATTCAGCCTGCTGCTCCGGAAAAGCTTCTTCGCTTTTTTCGCCTCTCTGGGCAAGATAAACCCCTACCAGCGAAACAATCATTGCCAGGGCTAATACAGCGGCAATTATCCCCGCCCAGCGTTGTTTTTTTATGTCTTTAATCCGTACCCTGTTCTTGGCCACCAATAATCCCTCCGGCTCCTTGATTCTCCGGCCCTGTGCCGGTCATCATTTCGAATATAATTATTTCCGTAATCCCTGGATACAAAAAATAAAGCTTTTACTGACCTTCAAACCTGATCAGCAAACGCCCACAATTTTCACAATACACCATCGCGTCCTGATTGTAAAGTTTACCGCGCTGGCCATCGGAAATGAAAACCCGGCAACCGCCGCAAATATCATTTTCCACCCTGGCCAGGGCTTTTCCCTGGTGCTTTTCGGCCAGAACAGTATATTTCCTGAGGTAAACATTGTCAATTTTATCAACCATTTTTTCTCTTTCCACCATTTTTTCGCTCAAGATCCCGTTAAGCTCGTCCAGATCAACAATTAATTTTTCCTTCATCTCCGCCAGATCATCTTCAACTTTTTTTATTTTCTCCGCCAGTTCTTTTATTTGAACCTCTTCTTCTTCGATCAGTTCCATTAACTCGAGAATCCTGTCTTCCACCTTTTTTTTCTCGGCGGCAAATTGATCCATCCTGTGCTGCATCTGCTCAAGTTCCTTAACATTGCCAACCTTGCCGCCGTACATTTTATCCTTTAATTCGCGGCGGTCGTCAATAATTCTTTGTTCGTCCATTTCAAGCTGGCGCAGAGTTTTACGATATTTTTTCAAACTTTCTTCCATCGCCGAATAATCATCCTGGAGCCCGGTCAATTCTTCCTCTTTTTCACTGATGCCACTCTTGACAGGCGCCTCTTCAATTTTTCTTTTCAGCGCTGCTGCAGAAAGATCCAGCTCCTGTAACTCCCAAAGCAGTTCCAGCTGCAATAATAAAACCTCCCTCCAGAAAAATGACGGGCAGGCCTGCGGCCTACCCGTCAACCAGGTCCCATGTTGAAGCAATCAAAGTGGGCAGAAATACTTCGACGGCATATTGATCTGCTGCCAGGCAATTCTGCAGATACTCTTTCAAGTAAAAAACACCCGGCCATTCTGTAGCATCATGTCCGGCATCGATGAGAGCCAGACCGCAGGTTTGAGCCAGTTTCAAGTCATGGTAGCCAAAATCCCCGGCAATCAGCAGATCGGCTTTTTTCCGAACGGCAACTTTAACCATTGAGCCGCCGCTTCCTCCACAAATGGCTATTTTTTTGTAAAAACCTTTTCCGGTATCATAGCAGCGCAGACAGCTGGGTTTTAAAAGCCTGCGGCATCTCTCCAATATTTCCGCTGCCGGCAGTGCTTCCGCCAGATTGATAACCAAACCAAAGCCAACCGGCTTACCTTCCAGAGAGGAAGGATAGAGGTCGTAAGCGGGCTCCTCATAGGGATGGACAGAGAGCATCGCTTTAATTACTGCATCCTTTATCCTGGCAGGTAAAATGGTTTCCAGGCGAAGTTCCTTTACCTTCTCCAGTTCATTTTCCCGGCCAATAAAAGGACGAGTCCCCTTTCCAGGCATAAAAGTACCGCTGCCTGCAACCTGAAAGGTACAGTGACTGTAGTTGCCAATCTGGCCGGCGCCGGCTTCGGCCAGGGCGTTGCGGACCCCCTCTTCGTAGCCGGCCGGTACAAAAACAACAAGCTTTAAATAATCTACTGAACCGGT
>JAGYMW010000068.1 GCA_018400435.1 Bacillota bacterium
AGCAGCTTTAATATAATGATTATGAATGGGAGTACATAAATGAAGAAACAGATGATCGGCGACCTGCGCATTGGCGATGAAGTAGAAACCCAGGTTGTGATCCTGGAGGCAAATAGGTCTGCTTTTTCCTCGCCCCACCGGGCCGGGGAATATTTCCTCAAGCTGACCCTGGCGGATGTAAGCGGTCGGGTCAAGGCGGTAATGTGGGATCCACCGAAGGAAGAAGGTGCCGTGCAGGAAGATGATGTTGTCTTCATCCGCGGCACGGTGGGCGATTACCACGGTCCCCAGGTGGTGGTCAGCGACCTGCGAAAGCTCGATCCGGAAAAGGTAAACCGCTCTTTTTTCCAACCGGTTTCCCGGCGGGACAGGGCCGAGATGCTCGGCGAGCTGCGGCAGGCCATCGCCGGAATCGAGGATAAAAACCTGCGCCGTCTCCTGGATGCTTTTTTCGGCGACGATGAATTTTTGCGCATTTTCGCCAGCGCCCCGGCGGCGCGCACTATTCACCACAACTGCGTGGGGGGGCTTCTGGAGCATACCCTGGAGGTGGTTTCCCTCTGCCGTAACCTGGCTGCTTTATACCCCGGGCAAATCCGGACAGACCTGCTTTTAAGCGGGGCTATCCTCCACGATATTGGCAAGATCGAGGAATACAGGCAGGACAGCATCAGTTTCGATTTTACCGACCGGGGTAAGCTGGTGGGCCATATCAGCATTGGCAAGGAGATGATCGATGAAAAAATTGCCTCCCTGCCCGATTTTCCGGCCGATTTAAAGCTGGAGCTGGAGCACATGATCCTCACCCACCACGGCATGCGGGAATGGGGCTCGCCGGAAATACCGAAAACGATCCATGCCTTTGCCCTTTTTCACGCCGACCTGGTCAGCGCCCGGCTGAACCAGTTTGTCAATGTGATGGAGAAACATGTCCCCGAAAGCGGCGACTGGACCGAGTGGGACCGTTTCCTGGAAAGGAGCATCTTCGTCCGTCCTCCCGGGGAGGAGGGTTAAGGGCCAGGTGCTCCTGGGTGGTGCGCTCGGCTGAAGGGGTTTGCCCGGCATTATTTAACCGGCGCTTAAGGGCGCCGGTTTTTGACGGTAAAAAAAGTTTATGTCCCGGAAACTCCCTGTTGTCCTGATCCCGCAGGACTACCCCCTGGGATTTAACTTTTCCGGCAGGATTACCGATCCCGATCGGAGAAAACTATCTAAACTGCCCGCTAAAATATGCAGGCTCAGCCTGCACGGGCTTATAATTGATATGAAAAAGCTTATTCATAAAAAGTGAAGGTGAAGAAATGGGCCGAATTGACCGACCAAAAGGAAAACTGACGACCGGCGGAGATACAAAAATTATCCCTTTTCGCCAGGAAGCTTCTTACTATTCCAGCAAGGGGATTTATTACAGCCAGAAAAATAAGCTGGGGAAAGCGCTGCTTCACCTCCGTAAAGCGGTGGAGGCGGAGCCGAAAGATCCCCTGAACCATTACAACCTGGCCTGCTTGCTCAGTAAAGCCGGCCGACTGGAAGATGCCAACCATATTTTTAAACATATTATCCGGAATATGGACCGCGAACTGACAGAGTGCTACTTTTTCATGGCCGTTAATTACGGCCTGATGGAAGACCTGGAGGAAGCGAAGCGCTGCCTGATCAAATACCTTCATGTAGCCCCGGAAGGGGATATGTCCGATGAAGCAGAAGACCTGCTCCTGGCCATGGAAGAAGAAGAATTTGATATGGATGGGGACTGCAGCCTGAACACAGAAGAAAATGAGGCCATGCTCCAGCTGGTCAATGAAATGAACGCGGTCACCTTCAGGGAACGCCTCCTGGAAGAGGACGAATTCCGGAATTTCCTGCAGCGGGGTCTTTACCAGGGCAGTGATATATTAAAGGAAGCGATTATCAGGCTTTACGGCAGCGCCGACTGCGAGGCGGCCCGTTTTGAGCTGTCCGCTTTTGTGCGGAACCCCTGGATCAAGGAACGTTTGCGCCAGGTAGCCCTGCTGGAGCTAAAAAAAACGGCGCCCGGCGGCCGCTACCGCATCTTCAACAAAGGCTCTTTCCGGGAGGTCAGCCTGGAAGCCCATCCCCTGCCGGCTCCGGTCTGGGAGGGCGACTGGCAGGAAGTACTTGAATGCACCTATGCCAACATGCACCGCAGTTCCTACTACAGCAAGGAATTTTTTGACGATGTCCGGGCAATCTGGATCGATTTCATCAATCACTGCTATCCACGGGGGCCGCGGGTCGGTAAGCCGCAGACCTGGGCTGCCGGCCTGGAATACTGCCTGGGGCGTTTTCATTTTCTCGGCCTGACCCAGAAAGAACTGGCCGCCGCCTACGGGGTTTCGCCGGCCAGCGTCCAGCGCAAGTTTCGGGAGATCAACCGGGCCCTGCAGATAGATCGTAAAGCCTACCGCAACATGCTCGACCTGCTGGCGGACAGCGAAGGAGAGCAACTGTAAAATATGTTTAACAAGGTCCCTGCACCGAAAGGGGCCTTTTATAAAGCACCGGGAGGCTGAAAATATGTATTATGAACTGATCGTGCAGACGGAAAAGCGGGAGCAGTTTATCAACATCACCGCCGGGCTGAACGGGCTGCTGGGCGACAGTGGCACAGAGGAGGGCACCTGCACCGTCTTTGTTTCCCATACTACGACGGGGGTAACAGTTAACGAAGATGCCGACCCGGCGGTAATGGATGATCTGCTTCGCTTTCTTAAAAGGATGGTTCCCCTGCAGGGCGGCTACAGCCACCGGGAGGGCAACAGTGATGCCCATATCAAGGCTTCGCTGATTGGCTCCTCGCTGCACCTGATCGTCAGGAAGGGTATACTTGACCTTGGCACCTGGCAGGGTATATTCCTCGGCGAATTTGACGGACCGCGCACACGGACGGTAAAGTTGTGGATCGATTAAATTAAAGGAGGAAGCGCTGTGCGGTTGGGAGTGCACATGCCCCAGAAGGGCGGATTTGAAGCAAATGTTAAGAGAGTGGCCGCTATAGGATGCCGCAGTATCCAGATATTCTCCGGTAATCCGACCGGCTGGCGGATGGGTAAAATGACGCAAGAGGAGATCTCAGCCCGCGCCGACCTGCTGGAACAGTACAGTATTTACCCGCTGGTTGTTCACAGCGCTTACCTGATCAACCTGGCTACTAATAAGGAAGAATTCCTGCTTAAATCAAAAAAACTGCTTGACGAGACGATGGAACGGGCTGCTTTATACCGTTCACCCTTTGTTATTCTGCACACCGGCAACCACGGCGGTGAAGGGGTGGAGAAAGGGACGGCCCAGATTATCGCGAGTATCGAAGAGGGGCTGGCCAAATGGCCGCCGTCGGTCAAGCTCGTGCTGGAAAATACTGCCGGCAGTGGAACGGCTATCGGCTCGAAAATTGAAGAACAGGCAGCAATTTTGCAGGTTTTTCCTGCAGAGAGGGTGGGCTTCTGTTTCGATACCGCCCACGGATTTGCGGCCGGTTATGATCTGAGCAGCCCAGCGGCGGTGGAAGAAACCGTGCAGCTGATCGATAAAATTATAGGCCGGGACAGGCTGTGTGTGTTTCATGTCAACGATACGAAAGTGAAACTGGGCTCCCGCGTTGACCGTCATGCGCACATCGGCGAAGGAAATATCGGCCTGGAAGGTTTTCGGGCCCTTCTCAACCAGGGCTGGCCGGAGGATATGCCGGTAATCCTGGAGACACCGGAAAATGGCACTGCCTGGGACGAAACAAATATGGAAAAACTGGCCTCGCTGATCGATTGATAAGAGTTTCTTCACCTTGATAAGATCAATAAAAATCCTGAGCCGGTAAAACCGGCGCGCTGAAGAACAAGTCATAAATCAAGCAAACAATGGGCGGGAGGATTTTCGGTGGCCAAAAAGAGCAGGACCCTTTTTTGCTGCAGCAGCTGCGGTTACGAAGCCCAGAAGTGGCTGGGACGCTGTCCCGGGTGCGGCGAGTGGAACACAATGGTGGAATTCAAGACCGCTCCCGACAGGCGCCACCAGGTAGCTCCGGCCGGGGAAGTAAAAGCGGTTACTCTTGATAGCGTGCCGGCGGTTGACGAGGAGCGGTTCCCCACCGGTATAGGTGAATTTGACCGGGTCCTCGGCGGCGGGGTTGTTTCCGGTTCTGTTGTCCTGCTTGGCGGTGATCCCGGTATTGGCAAATCAACTCTTTTGCTGCAGGCTGCTGAGGGTATGTCCGCCGGGAGAAAAGTGTTCTATGCCAGCGGGGAAGAATCGCTCCAGCAGATCAAGATGAGGGCGCGCCGCCTAAAAATTGAAAACGGTTTTTACACCGCCGCCGTGACTGAGCTGGGAACCCTTCTTGAAACAGCCGCTGCACTGGGGCCTGCTGTTTTGATTGTCGATTCAGTGCAATCCATCTACAGGGGTGACATCGACGGAGTCCCCGGCAGTGTCAGCCAGGTGCGTGAAGTAACGGCCGAGCTGGTCCGCATGGCCAAGGAACGCAGCATGGCTGTTTTCCTGGTGGGGCATGTAACCAAGGAAGGGATGATGGCCGGCCCCCGGCTCCTGGAGCACATGGTAGACTGCGTTCTCTATCTTGAGGGCGACCGCTACCACAGCTTCCGCATCCTGCGGGGGGTGAAAAACCGCTTCGGTTCGACCAATGAGATCGGTGTATTCATGATGGAATCGGAGGGGATGATCGAAGTCACCAACCCTTCGCACCTGTTTATTACCCGCCGCCGGGAGCAGTCTCCCGGGGCAGTGATCACGGCCAGCCTGGAGGGTACAAGGCCTCTCCTGGTGGAAATCCAGTCCCTGGTAGCCCCGACAAGCTATCCGTCACCGCGGCGCACTTCTACCGGTATTGATCTGAACCGGGTGGCCCTGGTGTTGGCCGTGCTCGAAAAACATGCCGGGATATCCTTTTTTAATCTCGATACTTTTGTCAATGTGGTGGGCGGGGTGCGCCTGTTCGAGCCGGCGGCAGATCTGGCCCTGGCTGTGAGCTTAGCCTCAAGCCTGAAAGGCAGGAACGTGAACGGGGATACCGTTGTCGCCGGTGAAGTGGGGCTGACCGGGGAAATCCGCCCCATCAGCCGCATCAGGCAGCGCCTTACCGAGGCGGCCAAGCTGGGTTTCAAGCGCTTTATCATGCCCTCGGCCAACCGCGAAGAACTGAAAAGTGACAGCGGCCGGTTCGGCGAGTTGCAGCCGGTGGGTGTCGACAACATCAAGGAAGCGATGGGCATCGCCCTCCTGCACGGTTCCAAAAGTTAATAATGAAGACTGTCCAATTAAATTTTAACTTATTTGCTGCAAATTGATTACCTCATGACAAGACATCCGTTAGAAAATAAGCGCTCTATTATTAAAATAATAAATTATGAATAGCCAAATTCAGTTGGAGGTTATGTTCCATGTTTGAGCGAACGAAAATTCTTGCTGCTGTGCTGGTTTTGGCAGTGCTCATTTCTACCCTTGGCGGTACTGTTTCGGCGGAAGAAGAATTCAGTTTAACTTACAGGATAAAAATTAGGCCCGACGAGGGTGGCCGGGTGGAAGTAGCTCTTGATGGCTTAAATAGCTCTTCTGTAAATTTTATGATGGGCACAGTTGACCGGACTGATTTAAAAGATAACATCAGCAATTTTCGGGCAGTCGACCCGGCTGGAGAAGAGCTGTCTGTTACCCGGGGTGGCAGAGGTTGGCGGATTAATACCGGTAGCAACCCGAGTATAACAGTGAGCTATGATTTTGGGCTTCGGTTCATTCAAGAGAGCGGCAGGGACTGGCACTTTGTCGATATAGATCCTGTATTTGGTTATTTTTACAACGAAGCTGTTTTTGCTTTCCCGGATGCAGAGCCGGATGAAGTAATAGTTGAATATGATTTGCCTAATGACTGGGATGTGGCAACCCACTTCACCCCCCTTGGCGGTAACAGATTCCGGGTTGAAGGAGTACCGAATTACAGGCAGGACTTATTATTGAACACCACTCGGGTGGGGTTTTTAGAATATCAGGTTGACAAGGATTATGAGGATCTGAGTATGTCTTTTTATTCATTTAAACCGAGCCCGTATGCTTTACAGTACGGGCTCGGCGAATTCTGGCGTCCTCATTATGGCACTACTCCTGAAGAAGAGATGGAAATTTATCTTGACCTTACCTATGATGCTATTCAAGAAATGATAGGGATATTTGGTTACTGGCCGGCTGGAAGAAGATATATTGTGACAAGCAGGGCAAGTGACGATGAGCTAAATTCGATAACTGGTTATAAAAATTGGGTGCCAGCATGGACAAGGGAGCGCCGTACAGACATGCATCATCATGTTGTCCATGCCTGGATGTGGCCTGGTGCTATCGTACTTGATGAAGGTAGAGATGATTGGATGGCGGAAGGGATACCCATGTATTACCAGACTGAGCTGCCCGCCCGCATGGAAAATGACGATATGTGGCTGGGATTGCACTACATGGAATATTTGATCTTGAAGAGGGCGGATCAGTTTGGTTTACGAGATAAAGAAACTGTGTATGTTTATCCTCAAAACCATATGCGTGTCCTTGCTCTTGATCGAGCGATCAGAGAGGCAAGTGATGGGCAGAAAAACATAGATGACTTGATGGCTTATATTGGCCGGGAGTATGGAGAGAACTCTAAAGCGATGCGTCACCAGGATATGATCAAAGCGATTAACGAAATAACTGAAAGCGATTTGAGCAAATTTTACAATCGATATATGATTGGTGAGATTGCCAGCGAAATACCTCCAGTTGAAAATTTTATTGATCAGTATCAGGAACCTTTTTTAGAATGGATGGATACTTATGTTGAGACCCCCGGTTATGTCGTCGGGAATAGAACGATGCTCTTAATTGGTCTCGAGATCGGCTTGCATAACGAAACAAGATATGAAAATGAACATGCGGTTGCTTCGAGAGTAAATCTCTATTTTTTAAGAAATTTTAGGTCAGCTCTTGCTCAAAAATCAGGTGCCATAACTGAGAACACTGTCATAGAAACTTTGTCTGAAATAACAGGTGCTGACCAATCAGATTTTTTCGATTTTTATACGATTGGTGATTTTACTCCTTCGGTAGATGAAGTTGCGAGCTGGTACAGAAATCCTCCACAGGAAGAAGATATTAAGGAAATACGTGAAGGCATACCCCATAGCTCAGTTAAGGGGACTTATGATTCTTCCGATGAGCAAAACGAAGCCTACCTGGAACCTTCAACACTTCTGACTGGTGTATCTCAGGAGGTAACCCTCGTTATTTTAGATGATAAACTGGTTTCCAGGGAGGGTAAATATGTCCGCATCACTGTGGATCTGAGCGGGGAAGAGAATCTTGGTGAATGCTTGAGCAGCCTCGATGCCCATCTTATAAAAAGTAATATAGATTCGGAAGACAGGTTAGGAAATTACGAAGTGGGCTTTCTGCCGCTCGAGAAAACGGAAAGAGGGTGGGAAGGGACATTCAATTTAATGCTGCCGCAGAACTTTGAAAATATGAGAGTTCAGGCCAAGCGCACTAGCCGTGATTACTGTGATTTATCTATCCAGATGACTGATGAACTGGATGATAAAGCAGCTGAGAGGGAAGAACAAGGTGAGGTTGAAGATAAAACAATTTTGTCCGAAATTAAGAAAGTCTTGTTTGATCAAAGTGGGCTGATTTATTCTGGCATTGTGATTTTTGTGCTGGTAGGGTTTTGGATTTACCTTGCCAGTGTTAAAAATAAATAAGTAATGATTTTTAAATGATGTCAGAGTTATTATCTTTGTTCGGGGCAATCTGTGATGCAAGTGTTTTATAAGTTAGCAAAAGCAAAGTGGTCCTTTAACTGTAGTTCATTTTTATAATAAGGACGGTTGATTGACATTATGGAATGTGCTCCGGGTAAAGAGTAAAAAACTTAACTGATTTGGTAAAGGGCACAAAGATAATAAAAGACAGGGTTAAATAACCCTGTCTTTTGTGTCGGAAATTCTAAGAGCAACAGCAGTGCTACAGAGCACGGTGGTATATCTCCTCGTAGGCTTCAACGGTCATATCGCGAGGGTTGCCGATGGTCTGCGGATCCTTGAAAGCCTCCCTGGCCAGGCGGGGGATATCCGATTCCTTGATGCCCATCTCGCTCAGGCGCGGGATGCCGACATCGGTAGCCAGCTCGCGTACTTCTTCGACGGCGGCCAGGGCCGCTTCGCGTTCGGTCATGCCGAAAGTGGGGACACCCAGGGCCAGGCCGATGCGGGCATATTTAGCCGGTTCGCCCATCCAGTTATATTCCATCACCGCGACCATGGTGGAACCGACGGCGATACCGTGATGAACCGGGAAAATGCCGCCCATTGTTTGAGTCATGGCATGAACGGC
>JAGYMW010000069.1 GCA_018400435.1 Bacillota bacterium
AAAATAATTTCAAGGAGCACCATTTTTTGGCGCACCTTAAGATTCTAACACCCTATTTACCGAATGTCAATTATATTTAAGCTCTTTTTACGCTTTTATTCAACCGGTTTTTCTTCAACTCGTGTAAAATATTCTTTTAAAAAGGGAAGCCTTATATAAAGCCTCCCTTTTTAATCTTTTATTCTTCACCTGACTCAGTGTTATCTTCATTCAGATCGGCAGGATTCTGATCGGGTGCGGCGGCAATGGCCGTTTCTTCCGTATCAGGTTCTGAACCGGCCTGCAGCTCTTTTTTCTCTTCCGATTCCGTTTCCAATCCCAGCGGTCGCACTTCGATATCACGGTACCGGGTCATCCCGGTGCCGGCCGGGATCAACTTACCGATGATTACATTTTCTTTCAACCCGAAGAGCTTGTCCTGGCGACCTTTAATTGCCGCTTCGGTCAGCACCCGGGTGGTCTCCTGGAAAGAGGCGGCAGAGAGAAACGATTCAGTAGCCAGCGAAGTCTTGGTTATACCCAGTAGCAGCGGTCTGGCCAGAGCCGGCCTGCCGCCGGCTTCAATAACAGCTTCGTTGATTTCATCGAAAAGGTAACTGTCGAGCATGCCGCCCGGCAGCAGATCTGTATCACCTGGATCTTCCACCTTCACCTTTTTCAGCATCTGGCGGACTATTATCTCAATGTGTTTATCGTTGATATCCACACCCTGCATCTTGTAAACCCATTGCACTTCCTTGAGTAGATAGAGTTGCACCCCGCGAACCCCTTTAACTTTCAAAAGTTCGTGCGGGTTAATTGATCCCTCGGTCAATTCATCACCAGCATTAACATGCTGCCCATTTTCAACTTTAATTCTCGCACCATAGGGTATAGGGTAAAGCCTGTTTTCGCCGTGCTCGGAACTGAGTTTGATCTCCCTCTTGTAGCGCGTTTCAACCACTTCGACAATTCCTGCAATCTCGGCTATTAGTGATTGCCCCTTGGGCTTGCGGGCTTCAAAAAGCTCCTCGACCCTGGGCAGACCCTGGGTAATGTCATCTCCGGCCACCCCACCGGTATGGAAAGTCCTCATGGTCAGCTGGGTTCCCGGCTCACCAATAGACTGGGCGGCAATAATGCCAACCGCTTCTCCGACATTGACAATTTTACCGCTGGCCAGGTCTCGCCCGTAACATTTAACGCAGACTCCATGACTAGTTTTACAGGTCAACACCGAACGGAAACGAACTTCGGTAATTCCGTAATCGACAACTTTCTGAGCCATCTCCTCGGTTATCAGAGTATCGGCATCAATTACAACCTCGCCTGTTTCGGGATGATAAACCGGTTCCATCGTATAACGGCCAATTATCCTCTGTACGGCGTCTTCGAGGTTTTCGTCGTTTTCCAGAAATTCACTGAGACCAATGGACTGTCCGGTGCCACAGTCATCTTCCCTCACGATGACCTCCTGGACCACATCAACCAATCGCCGGGTCAGATATCCCGAGTCGGCTGTTTTCAAAGCGGTGTCGGCCAGACCTTTACGAGCACCATGGGTCGAAATGAAGTATTCCAACACGGTAAGCCCTTCCCGGAAATTAGCCTTGATAGGAATATCAATGATCCTGCCGGCCGGGTCGGCCATCAAGCCACGCATTCCTGCCAGCTGGGTAATCTGGGATTCGTTACCGCGGGCACCCGAATGAGCCATCATGTAAATGGGGTTCAACTCATCCAGGCCGGTCATCAGGGCAGAGGTAACTTCATCCTTGGCATTGCCCCAGACTTCGATCACCCTGTCATAACGTTCACTTTCGGTAATCAAGCCGCGGGCAAATTGCTGTTCGGTAAGCTCCACCTTTTCTTCAGCATTCTTGAGAATCTCCTGCTTCTGCGGCGGGATGACAACATCGCTAATAGCCACTGTTACTCCCGCCTTGGTGGCATAATGAAAACCCAGTTTCTTGACCCGGTCAAGGATCTCCGCCGTTTGGGTGTTGCCGTACATCCGGAAGCAGCGGGCTATCAAATCAGAGAGAAAATCCTTTTTGATTGCCTTGTTTCGCTCCACCTTCTGCAAAGTTTGCTGAGGATCAAAATTGCGCAGTGGAATGAAATTGCTTTCGAGCAACGCATTGGCAAAATCGGCATTATTAATAAAAGGAAAATCCTTCGGAAATGCATCATTAAAAATCAGCTTGCCAACCGTGGTTAAAAGATATTTTTTACGGCGGACAAAATCGCGCCCTTTAAAACTGGAGGCGCGTATAAATATTCTGGCATGCAGATCAAGGTAACCGAGATTATAAGCAGTAACTGCTTCTTCTGGATCAAGGAAAACCTTGCCTTCGCCTTTTACGCCGTCTTTTTCCAAAGTCAGATAATAACAACCGAGAACCATATCCTGGGTCGGGGTGGTTACCGGACGTCCCTCTTTGGGATTGAGAATATTGTTCGCCGAAAGCATGAGCAACCTCGCTTCGGCCTGTGCTTCGGCAGAAAGAGGAACGTGGACAGCCATCTGGTCGCCGTCAAAGTCAGCGTTGTAGGCAGAACAGACCAACGGGTGAATCTGGATAGCCCGGCCTTCTACCAGCACCGGTTCAAAAGCCTGAATCCCAAGGCGGTGAAGGGTCGGAGCACGGTTCAGAAGAACTGGATGATCCTTAATTACTTCCTCCAGGACATCCCAGACCTCGGGCCGCACTTTTTCAACCATTCTCTTGGCGCTTTTGATATTGTGAGCCAACCCATCGCTGACCAGGCGCTTCATAACAAAGGGTTTAAAAAGTTCCAGAGCCATTTCCTTTGGCAGTCCGCATTGATAAAGTTTAAGTTCCGGGCCAACCACTATAACCGAACGGCCGGAGTAATCAACCCTCTTGCCGAGGAGGTTTTGGCGAAACCGCCCCTGCTTGCCTTTCAGCATATCGCTGAGTGACTTAAGGGGACGATTACCCGGGCCGGTAACGGGACGTCCGCGTCGGCCATTGTCAATGAGAGCGTCTACCGCTTCCTGGAGCATCCTTTTTTCATTGCGCACAATAATATCGGGTGCGCCCAGGTCGAGCAGGCGCTTCAGGCGATTATTCCGGTTGATCACCCGTCGGTAAAGATCGTTTAAATCGGAAGTGGCAAACCGTCCTCCGTCGAGCTGGACCATAGGCCGTAGATCGGGCGGGATAACAGGAATGGCATCGAGAATCATCCACGAGGGATCATTGCCGGATTGTCGAAATGCCTCCACTACTTCCAGGCGTCGAATAGCTCTCACTTTCTTCTGTCCGCTTGAAGTGGACAGCTCTTCGCGCAGTTTCTGTGCTATCTCGTCAAGATCAAGATCATTGAGCAACTTCTTGATCGCTTCAGCGCCCATTTCAGCTTTAAATCCTTTTCCCGACTTAAAGAGAGCCTGGTATTTATCATAGTATTCACGATATTCCATTTCCGAGAGCAACTGCTTTTTGCTCAGATAGGTGTCACCGGGGTCAATGACCACGTACGCAGCAAAATAAAGCACCTTTTCCAGAACCCGCGGCGACATGTCCAGCAGCAAGCCCATACGGCTGGGAATCCCCTTGAAATACCAGATATGCGATACAGGAGCCGCCAGTTCAATATGGCCCATTCGTTCACGGCGCACCTTGGCCCTTGTTACTTCAACCCCGCAGCGATCGCAAACGATCCCGCGGTAGCGGATACGCTTGTATTTTCCGCAGTGACATTCCCAGTCTTTTTGCGGACCGAATATCTTTTCACAGAAGAGCCCTTCCCGTTCCGGCTTTAGAGTGCGGTAATTAATGGTTTCCGGTTTCTTTACTTCACCCCTTGACCAGGCTCTTATCTGTTCGGATGATGCCAGGCCAATTTTCAAGGCATCGAAATTATTGACATCCAACAAAAAGATCTCTCCTTTCGCCAGGAATCAACCTGTCCTACTGATAGGTGGTTTCATCGTCTTCTTCGAGATCGTCAGAATCTTCTTCCGGGTTTCTTTCTTTGGCTTCCTTTTTCTTTTTCACCGAACTCCTCGGCAAAAGACCATCTTCTTCGCTGTCATTATCCTCGTCGTTTTCAATCTCTTCCAGATGATCCAGGGATACTTCTTCCACTTTCTCAGGATCAATGAGCAATGTATCGGTTGAACCTGCGGATTCCTTGTTTTCCAGCTCATCTTCATTGAGGGAATTATCTTCTTCGTTTTTATTTTTATCTACCTCCGCTTTTTTAACTGCGCGTTTCGCATCGCTTTTAGCGCTCACAGTCTGGGTATCCTCCTGTGGCTCCCGGCGGTAGATGAATCGATCAAGATCGTCTTCGTCCGACTCCATCCCCTCAATGTTGACATCAAGGCGGCGGTAATCCGAATCATCGTCACCTTCTTTGATTTCCACTTCGCCTGATTCTTCGCTGAGCACCCGCACATCAAGACAGAGACTCTGCAACTCTTTGACCAGGACCTTGAATGATTCGGGAACGCCCGGTTCGGGAATGTTGTCTCCTTTGACTATTGCTTCATAAGTTTTGACTCTGCCGACAACATCATCTGATTTTACCGTTAAAATTTCCTGCAGGGTATAGGCAGCTCCGTAGGCTTCGAGGGCCCAGACTTCCATTTCCCCGAAGCGCTGTCCGCCGAACTGAGCTTTACCACCCAGGGGCTGCTGGGTAACCAGCGAATAGGGACCGGTGGAGCGAGCGTGAATTTTATCATCAACCAGGTGAGCCAGCTTAAGCATGTAAACATAGCCAACGGTGATTTCTTCATCGAATGGTTCACCCGTGCGACCATCGTAAAGCGCTGTTTTACCGCTCTTCGGCATACTCGCTTCTTCAAGGGCGTCAAAAACATCGTTTTCATTAGCCCCGTCGAAAACCGGCGAAGCAATGTAAATATCCAGAGCTTTGGCCGCCCAGCCAAGGTGAGCTTCCAAAACCTGCCCGATGTTCATACGCGAAGGCACACCCAGTGGGTTAAGAACGATGTCAAGAGCAGTCCCGTCGGGTAGGAAAGGCATATCTTCTTCCGGGAGTATGCGAGCTATAACCCCTTTATTCCCATGACGACCGGCCATTTTATCTCCTTCGGATATTTTACGCTTCTGAGCCACGTAAACCCGGACCAGCTCATTTACGCCCGGCGATAGTTCATCGCCATCTTCGCGGTTGAATACCTTGACATCGACAACGATACCCGATTCGCCATGGGGAATGCGCAGGGAAGTATCACGGACTTCTCGTGCTTTCTCCCCGAAAATAGCCCGAAGCAGACGTTCTTCAGCAGTCAGTTCCGTTTCGCCCTTTGGCGTAACCTTGCCGACCAGGATATCTCCTGCTCTGACCTCAGCCCCGATGCGGATTATCCCACGACCGTCCAAATCTTTCAGAGCTTCTTCACCAACGTTGGGAATATCACGGGTAATTTCTTCCGGTCCAAGCTTGGTATCTCTTGCTTCAGATTCATATTCTTCTATGTGAATAGAAGTAAAAACATCTTCTTTTACCAGCTTTTCACTGATCAAAATGGCATCCTCGTAGTTGTACCCTTCCCAGGGCAAAAAAGCGGCCAGCACATTGCGTCCCAGAGCCAGCTCCCCTCCACTGGTGCAGGGTCCGTCGGCAATGACATCAAAGGCCTTTACTTTCTGACCGCGCTGGACAATAGGATGCTGGTTGACACAAGTGCCCTGGTTGGAACGTTTAAATTTTTGCAAAGTGTATATGTCAAGATTGTTTTCGGTGCTAATTATTCTTTCGGTTTCAAACTTTTCCCTGGTGCGGCCGTTTATGATGTAAGTATGTCCGTCGTTATTATCGTCACGGCGGATAACAATTTCATCGCTCGTAACCCGTACCACTTCGCCGTCGTTCATACAGATTGCTACCGCACCGGAATCGATTGCCGATTTATACTCGAGCCCGGTTCCCACATAAGGAGCTTCGGTTTCCAGGAGGGGAACAGCCTGACGCTGCATGTTCGCCCCCATCAAAGCCCTGTTGGCATCGTCGTTCTCGAGAAAGGGGATCAGGGCAGTGGCTACACTGACCAGCTGTTTCGGCGAAACGTCCATGAAGTCAACTTCACTCGGGTGACGCATAACCGTGTCGTAATAATAACGACAAATGACGCGGCTTGTAGCAAAGCGCCCGTCTTCGTCGAGTCTGGCATTAGCCTGAGCAATTACAAACCGGTCTTCATCATCAGCAGTAAGATAGACAATTTCTGAAGTGACCCGTCTTTCTTTCTTGTCAACCCGGCGGTAAGGAGTCTCAATGAAACCGTATTCATTAATGCGGGCATAGGTACCCAACGAACCAATCAGGCCAATGTTGGGCCCTTCAGGGGTTTCAATGGGACAAATCCGGCCGTAGTGTGAATGATGAACGTCCCTTACTTCAAATCCGGCTCTTTCCCGGCTCAGACCGCCGGGACCGAGAGCACTGAGACGTCTTTTGTGGGTCAGTTCAGCCAGCGGGTTGGTTTGATCCATAAACTGCGACAGCTGACTGCTGCCGAAAAACTCCTTGATGGCGGCAATGACCGGCCTGATATTGATCAGAGCCTGCGGAGTAATCGCCTCTACATCCTGGATGGTCATCCTTTCCCGGACTACCCGTTCCATCCTGGAAAGACCGATGCGGAACTGATTCTGCAGCAGCTCACCAACGCTGCGCAGGCGCCGGTTGCCAAGGTGGTCAATATCATCAATATAACCGATACCGTTAAAAAGATTGAGGATATAGTTTACGGCAGCCACAATATCTTCAGTAACCAAATGCCTGGTGGACAAATCAACATTACCGTTTCCGATAACCAGGTGGACCTCATCCCGAAATCTAATTTTAATCCGGCGGAGATTGTGCTCATCAATATCCCGGGCTATCTTTTCGTCGATAACCGTCCCTGCCTGGTAGAGCAACTCCTCGCTGGCCGGATCGATAACATTTTCGGCCAGCTCCTGGCCGAAAATACGGTTTGAGAGAGCAAGTTTCTTGTTCGCCTTGAACCTGCCGACATGGGCAAAGTCATAGCGCTTGCCGTCAAAGAACAGTGATTCAAACAGCGAACGGGCATTGTCGACATTAAGCGGTTCACCTGGACGAAGACGCTTGTAAATCTCAAGCAAAGCCGATTCTACAGAATTTGTCGGATCTTTATCCAGCATCTCGTCAAGGTGTGGGTCATTTCCCAGAAGCTCCCTGAGCTCTTCATCTGTTCCATAGCCTATAGCACGAAGAAGAACTGTAACAGGGATCTTCCTGGTTCGATCAACTCGAACATAAATTGTCTCGCTCAAGTCAGTTTCAAATTCAAGCCAGGTGCCGCGGTTGGGAATAATTGTCGCGTTGATCAACTCTCTGCCAGTGCTGCCGCTTGGATCAGGAGCTTTTTTAAAATATACTCCCGGCGAACGTACCAGCTGACTGACAATAACCCGCTCGGCACCGTTTATAATAAAAGTTCCGTTCTCGGTCATCATGGGGAAATCGCCCATGAACACTTCCTGCTCTTTTACCTCACCGGTTTCCTGATTAATCAGCCGCACCTTGACTTTCAGCGGCACGGCATAGTTGGCATCTCGTTCTTTACAGTCATCGACTGAATACTTCGGCTCCCCGAGAGTGTAGTCAAAAAATTCAAGAACCAGATTACCGGTAAAATCCTGGATCGGCGAAAAATCTTCAAATATTTCTTTTAAACCCTGCTTGATAAACCACTCGTAGGAGCTACGCTGTACTTCTATTAAATTTGGTAAATCGAGTACTTCATTAATCCGGGCATAAGTACGTCTTTCTCTCCTGCCTGCTGCGACGCTGCTGGACATTAAAAAAAATCACTCCCCTGGCACCTGGTTTATGATTTGGAAACCATACTGAAACAGGCTAAAAACATTGCTGAAAACCATATAAACCTGTATCTCCTATGGATGAATCATTATTGAGAAGGCATAATAGTTACATCAAAAAAGCACATTGGTAGTTCTAGACATCTTAAGATATTATCATAAGGATATCTACATGTCAACAGTTAAAGAAGAAAAATCCCACCCCGGAAAGTGCAACATTAACTGCCTTGAAATATATGGTAAATGTATAGTGTTATGATACCTCTGTTTTTTATGCTATTTTCTTTTAAAAAGAAAAGAAAGAACGGTAGTCGAGGCTGTGGGTATGTGGGCAACGCCGTTTTTGCGTTGTCCAAGAAGTTGTGGAGTCTGTGGGTAACTCTGGAAGAGTTATCCATCAGAATCCATAACTGCGGCATATCCATAGCCTTTTGCTTGGCCCTTGAGGATTCGACCTGCTAAGCGGCCATCTCATTTGAGGATCGATAACC